>JAJYUP010000097.1 GCA_021792455.1 Actinomycetes bacterium
CGATCGTGCTGAAGGCATCTGAGCGGCGGCGAGCTGTGCAGGCCGTCGAGCGGGTGCTGCTCGAGCTGAGCCGCAGCCGCGCGCACGAGGGGGTGAGCTTTGCCGTCGATGTCGACCCGCAGTAGCGGGCAGGCGCGGCATCATCTGCCCTGCCTCCGGGTATCCACCGACTGGGGCAGCGAAGGGGATGTGACAATGAAGGCAGGGAGCTCTGGCTGATGAGCGCCATCAACGATCTGACCGAGGAGAGGCTCCGCGCGCTCGCGGAGGTGCGGGATGAGCAGCAGAGCGTGCTGAGCCTCTACCTCGACCTCGACCCCTCCCGGTTCTCGACGACCGGCGCGCGTGCGCAGGAGATCTCCTCGCTGCTCGACCGCGCCTCGCGCGAGATCGAGCAGCCAAGCAGAACGAACGGGCAACGCAGGCATCTTCGCCAAGCCCTCGAGCGCGCTGAGCGAATCCTCGCCTCTGACGATGGATGGGCCAAGGGTGCGCGCTCGATCGCCCTGTTCACGAGCGAGCCGCTCGAGCTCTCGCAGCTGCTGCGGCTGCCGGCGCCGCTGCGAAGCGAGGTCGTGATCGACGACTCTCCGTTCATCCTGCCTCTGCTCGAGGCCGGTCCGGCAGGCAGCGTGTGCGTCGCGCTCCTCGATGAGCGCTTCGCAAGGATCCTGCGCGGGTCAGGTGAGCACCTGTCGGAGATCATCTCCTTCGGGGACGACGTGCCGGGACGTCACGATCAGGGCGGCTGGTCCCAGGCGCGTTACCAGCGCTCTCGTGAGCACGACGTCGATGCGCACCTGCGCAGGGCGGCGAAGCTGCTGCACGATCTGCTGCGCGTCTCTCCCTATGAGCGCCTTGTGCTCGCCTGCGCCGAGCCGCTGTGGTCGCGGGCTCTTCACGAGCTGCACCCCGACGTGAAGGCGGTGCTGCACCGAAGCCGGCTGTCGCTGGAGGTGCGTACGGCGAGCCTCGAGGATGTGAGCAGAGCGGCGGCGGACGTGCTTGCGCAGGAGCGCGAGGCACAGATCGAGACGGCGCTCGCGCGGTTCAAGGAGCTGTATGGCCGTGAGCAGGACAGGCGCGCGGTCGGCGGCCTCGCGGACGTTCTCGAGGCGCTCGCGCAGCGACGGGTGCAGACGCTGCTCTACGACGCCTCTGCGCGCCTGCAGGGGCTGCGGTGCCCCTCCTGCGGGTGGCTGGGGCACGAGAAGGCGCGCGAGAGCTGCCCGATCGACGGCTCGAAGCTGGAAGTGCGAGCCGACATCCTCGCCGACGCCGCCCAGGCGGCGATCACCCAAGGCGCCGCTGTGCTCGCGCTGCGCGGACGTCCAGATCTCGGTCCCCTCGGCGGGATCGGGGCGACGCTGCGCTTCTGAGCTCGGGGAGCGCCTTCAGAGGGGACGGACGGAATCGACCCCCCGGCGGGATCGAGGCAACGGTGTGCTCCTGAGCAGCTGCCTGCCGCAGCCCGCTGCACCTCGCCGATCTGCCATAGGATGCGCACGTGCGCACGATCCCAGGCAGCGGCCTCGAGGTCTTCGAGCTCTGCCTCGGCGGCAACATCTTCGGCTGGACCGCGGATGAGCGGCAGTCCGCAGAGGTGCTCGACGCCTACGCAGCGGCGGGCGGCAACTTCATCGACACCGCCGACGTCTATTCGCGCTGGGTGAGAGGGCATGAGGGTGGGGAGTCGGAGGCGGCGATAGGCAGCTGGCTCAGCAGGCGCAACGACCGCGACCGTTTCGTGATCGCGACGAAGGTCGGCGCCTCAGAGGGCCTGAGCGGGCAGAGCATCCGCACCGGGATCGACGCCTCGCTGCGGCGGCTGCGCTGCGACTGGATCGACCTCTACTACGCCCATCGCGACGACGAGAGCACACCGCTTCAGGAGACGCTCCTCGCCTTCGACGAGCTCGTGCGCGTCGGCAAGGTCCGCTGCATCGCAGCCTCGAACTACTCGGCCGCGCGTCTGGAGGAGGCGCTGCGGATCTCCGATGAGCTCGGGCTCGCCGCCTTCGTCGCGCTCTCGCCGCACTACAACATCATCGAGCGAGGCTACGAGCGCTCACTGCGGAGCGTGTGTGCGGCGAACTCTCTCGGCTGCATCCCCTACTACGGGCTCGCCAAAGGGTTCCTCACCGGCAAGTACGCACAGGGGGCGGCGAGCCCGAGCGCGCGCGGCGCGCTCGACGGCAGCGCCCACCTCGGCGACGAGAAGGCATCGAAGGTGCTCTCAGCCCTCGAGCAGGTCGCCGACGCCCACGGGGCAAAGCCAGGAGCGGTCGCGCTCGCATGGCTGCTCGCACAGCCGACTGTGATCAGTCCGATCGCGAGCGCCCGCACGCCAGAGCAGCTCGGGGAGCTGCTCGAGATGGCCTCCCTGCCGCTGAGCGAGGCAGAGCTGCGGCTGCTCGAGACGGCCTCCGCTGCCGAGGGCTGAGCTGCGCGCCGGCGCCCCAGGCGCGACGGGAGCACTGCGCCTCTGTGCCCGCGAGAGCTCAGCCTCTGTGCCCGCGAGAGCTGCGCCTAGGGTAGAGGGTGGATAGGTGAAGCCGTGATCGTGCTCGAGAGCAAATCGACCCTGAGCAGAGGGTAGGGGCTGGCCATTCGCGCCGAAGATCGACATCTCGGCCGCAGAGAGCGCCGCGAGCTCGCGGTGCTCGCGATGCCGACGTTCGCGACCTCCTTTGCGGCGACGACCGTCTCGACCTACCTGCCGGTGCTCGCGAGACGCTTCACCGACTCGACGACCGTGATCGGCGTGCTGATCGTAGGCGAGGGGCTGATGGCTCTGTGGGTGCCGCTGCTCGTCGGCAGCTGGTCGGATCACGTGCGCGCGCGGGGCGGCTCTCGGCTCTCTTTCGTGCGCTTCGGCTCACCCTTCGTCGCCGGTGCGATCGCCGCGATGGGGATCGCGGGCTCGCTGCCCGCGCTTGGACTGCTCGTCACGTTCTTCTTCGCGGTCTACTTCATCGCCTATGAGCCCTACAGGGCGCTGTACCCGGATCTGCTCCCACCACGGCTCACCGGACGGGCTCAGGGCACTCAGGCGGTCTGGCGCGGGGTCGGCACGTTTCTCGCGCTCGGCTCGGGCGGAGCGATGCTCAGCCTCTGGAGCGAGCTGCCGTTCATGCTCTCCGCTGTGCTTCTGGCGCTCACCGTCGCCGCTCTGCTGATGCTGCTGCCCCGCCTGGTCACGGTGAGCCGCGAGCGCGAGCCGCCCAGCATCGAAGGGCTCCGGGAAGCGCTCCGCGACGTCCGCCGCGACGTGACGCTGCTCTTGCGAAAGCACCCAGAGCTTCGCCGCTACGTGATCGCGAACTGTCTCTGGGAACTGTCGCTCGGCGCACTGAAGACGTTCGTCATCCTGTATGTGACCGTTGGCCTGGGCTTCGCCCTCAGCCAGGCCTCACTGATCGTGGGTGCGGTTGCGCTCGTCATCCTCGTAGGCGCCGTGACGAGCGGCAGGCTCGCCGACCGCATTGGGATCGCAAAGACGATGGAGGCCGGTCTGTGGGTCTACGGGGCGGTGCTGATCGTGCCCGTTCTCACCACGAACCACTACGCGCTGATCGGCGTCGTGCCTGTCATCGCGTTCGGCGGAGGGATGACGATGGCCCTCTCCTACGCCGTGCTGATCCCCCTGATGCCGCGTGAGCATCATGGCCTGCTCACAGGCTTCTACAGCATGAGCCGCGGCCTCGGCGTGATGCTCGGCCCGCTGCTCGGCGGCGTCGCGATCAGCGTCCTGAAGGGCGCGTTTCCCGCGACGCACGGATACGCCGCGGTGTGGATCGTGACGAGCGCCTCGCTGCTTGCGAGCATCCCGGTGCTGCGCAGCATGCGTTCACTGCGTGAAGGGCCGGCTAGGCAGCCGACGGCGGCCCCAGAGGACGAAAAGCTCACCTGCCCAGGCGAGAGCTGAGATGGGCGGCGGCGGCGAGCGCGACGGCGCCGTTGCGCGCCTCGCATCTTCGGTTGTTGCGGGAGAGGCCGCTCTCGCAAGAGCCGCCCGCAGGCGGCTCGAAGCCCTCCTCGGCGGGCCGGCGCGAACCTACGTGATCGTGCTGTTCGCGTGCCTGCTCGGCTTGGAGGCAGCCGACCTCTCGGCGGTTGGAGCCGCCGCAAGCGAGCTGAGAAGTGCGCTGCACATCGACGACACCGAGCTTGGGCTGCTCGCCGCCCTGCCGTCGCTGAGCGCGGCGATCGCCGCCCTGCCGGTGGGAATGCTGACCGACAGGGTGCGACGCGTGCCGATGCTCGTGATCGGCGTCGTGATCTGGGCCGGTGCGATGATCGCCTGCTCGGCAGCCGACTCCTTCGGCCAGCTTCTGATCTTCAGGATCGGTCTCGGTGCCGCGACGGCCGTTGCCGGCCCGACGCTCGCCTCGCTGACGGGGGACTTCTTCCTGCCATCTGAACGCTCCCGCGTGTACGGGTTCATCCTCACAGGAGAGCTGATCGGGACGGGGTTCGGCCTGCTCGTCAGCGGCGAGCTTGCGGCGGTGTTCGGCTGGCGGGCGGCGTTCTGGTCGCTCGCTCCGTTCGCGCTCGCGCTCGCCTACTTCCTGATTCGTCTGCCAGAGCCCTCCCGTGGAGGCACGAGCATGCTGCGCCCAGGCGCCGAGGAGATCCCCGTGCGGCACGTTGCCGATGCGCGCGCTCCCGCGGAGGGTGGTGGCCATCGGCAGGCGGCTCCAGGTCACGACCCCGCGATGGTGCGGGCGGTGCTGCGCGAAGAAGCACAGCCTCTGCAGGAGCTCGTGCTCGACGTCGATCCATCGCGGCTGTCGATCAGGCGCGCGGTCGAGTACGTGCTCGCGGTGAAGACGAACGTCGCGATCATCATCGCCTCCGCACTCGGCTACTTCTTCACCGCCGGGATCCGCACCTTCGGCGTTCTGTACCTGCACCAGCACTTCAGGGTTGTGAGTGCGCTTGCGACGCTGATGCTGATGGTCGTGAGCTCAGGCGCGCTGATCGGCACGATCGGCGGCGGTCGGCTCTCCGACTGGCTGCTCTCGCGCGGTCACACGAAGGCGCGGATTCTGATCGGGGGATGGGGTTACATCATCGCCGGTGCGCTGCTGATCCCCGGCGTGCTCGTCGCGCGCTTCACGATCGCCCTTCCCCTGCTGATCCTCGCAGGCATCGCGCTGTCCGCGCCGAACCCCGCGATCGACGCGGCGCGCCTCGACATCATCCATTCCCGCCTGTGGGGGCGCGCCGAGGGAGTGCGCAGCGTGCTGCGCACATCATCGGTCGCGATCGCGCCGCTGCTGTTCGGGGCGATCGCAGATCTGATCGGCGGCAACTCGCCCCACGCCGCCGCGCGCTCAGGCTACTCTGCGAGCGCCGTCGGCCTGCAGTACACGTTCGTGATCATGGTCGTGCCGATGGTGATCGCAGGGATCGTCCTGCTCCGCGTGAGAAAGCGCTACCCACGCGAGGTGGCAAGTGCGCTCGAGTGGGAGCGGCGCACCGGCCACGGGCAGAGCTTCCCGCACGCTGATGCAGCGCTGCACGCGCCCTAAACTGCACATCGATGAGCGATATCGAAGCAGTTCTGAAGACCGGTGAGCAGACGTCCGAGTCCAGCGGGGAAGCGTTCGAGCTGGGGGAGCAGACGCTTCAGCATGGCGAGAAGGGCCTCGACCGGGGAAAGGAGGCGCTCGGGGCTCGGCCACCGGCGCTCGAGCCTGATGAGCGGGAGCCCGCAGCTGGTGTGGGGGATCCTGAGGAGGACGAGGAGCTCGATCCAGAGGTCAGAGAGCGGCGCGACCGGGCGCTTGCGCAGGTGCGCAAGCTCGGTGACCCGGTGCTGCGCGCGAAGGCGCTGCCTGTGGAGCGCTTCGACGCCGCGCTGGCGGCCGAGGTGCAGAAGATGGGCGTGCTGATGGCAGATGCGCTTGGGATCGGGCTTGCGGCGACGCAGATAGGCGTGCTGCACAGGGTGCTCGTCTACAGGACCGATCCAGAGGATCCAGTCGTCGCGCTCGTCAATCCCGTGCTCGAGTGGTGCAGCGAGGAGACTGAGAGCGCTGAGGAGGGGTGCCTCAGCATCCCTGGCGCGAGGGTGGACGTCGAGCGACCCGCGCGGATCGCGGTGCGCGCCCAGGACGTAGAGGGCGAGTGGGTGCGACTGAGCGCAGATGGGCTCGAGGCGCGCGTCATCCAACACGAGCTCGATCACCTCGAAGGGGTGCTGATCCTCGACCGGATCTCGCGTGAGCAGCGACGGCAGGCGATGAAGGCTGTGCGGCGCGCGCTCGAAGAAGACGCCTAGGCGGCCGCGAGCGTCGCGTTGCGAATCGCGTTTCTCGGCACCTCCGACTTCGCCGCCGGCGTGCTCGACAGCCTGCTCGCCGGCCCCCATGAGCTGGCGCTCGTGATCAGCAGGCCAGACCGGCCGAAGGGAAGGGGCAGGCGAGTGCAGGCGCCGCCGGTCGCCGCGCTTGCACAGGCGAAGGGCCTGCCGCTGCTGCAGCCGCAGCAGGTGAACAGCGAGGAGGCGGTGCGCGAGATCGCGGCGAGCGCGCCAGAGGTGATCGTCGTGTGCGCGTTCGGCGCGTTGATCCGGGAGCCGCTGCTGTCGCTGCGACTGATTCTGAACGTCCACCCATCGCTGCTTCCCCGCTGGCGCGGCGCGGCGCCGATCGAGCGCGCGATCATCGCCGGCGACGTGGTGAGCGGCGTCTCGATCATGCGCCTGACAGAGGGGCTCGACAGCGGGCCGGTGTGCCTCTCGAGGCCCCTCCGCATCGGCGAGCGGGAGGATTTCGGCTCGCTTTCGAGGCGTTTGTGCGAGCTGGCGGGCAGCCTGACGGGCGAGGTGCTCGACGAGCTGGAGCGCGGGTCGCCGCTTAGGTGGCAGCCTCAGGACGAGGCGCAGGCGACCTACGCGGAGAAGATCACCCCCTCCGACCGCCTTCTCGATCCAAGCAGGGATGCGAAGCAGCTCGAGCGGATCGTGCGCGCCCTGCACCCGCACATCGGCGCAAGGATCCAGCTGGAGGACGGTCGATCGCTTCGCGTGCTCGAGGCGAGCGCCCTGCCCGCTGCGCTGCCGCCCGGTGCGCTTGACGAGCGCGATGGGCTGCTGCTCTACGGCACGGGGAACGGCGGGCTTGCGCTTCTGCGGGTGCAGCCTGAAGGTGGGCGCGAGATGGATGCTTCGGCGTATCTGCGTGGGCACTCCGTCTGAGGCGCGCGCCTGCGCGCACGCGCTGTTGAGGCGCTTCGCCGGCGGGGCATACGTCGACAGGGTCTTCGACAGCCTGGCGGCGGGGCTCAGCCGACGGGACAGGGCACTCGCGATGAGGATCGGCTTTGGGGCGGTGCAGCGCGCGGGCACCCTCGATCACCTGGTCGAGCTGATCGCGGCCCGCCCGGTGGCCAGGCTCGATCCCGTCGTGCACGCTGCGCTGAGGGCGGGGCTCTACGAGCTCCTCTACCTGAGCGGCGCGCCTGACCGCGCCGTCGTCGATGACACGGTGGAGATCGTGAAGGCGAATCACAGCCACGGCGCGGACCTCGTCAACGCGGTGCTGCGCAGAGCGGGACGGGAACGGGAGCAGCTGCTGTCCGGATTCTGCGAGAGCACGCCAGAGGCCGCTGCGATCGCGCACTCTCATCCGTTGTGGCTTGCGAGGATGTGGTGGCGCGAGCTTGGAGCACAGCGCGCCTCCGCGCTGATGGCGGCAGGCAATGAGCCTTCTGAGTCCAGCCTGCGAGTGAACACGCTCGTCAGCGACGCGCAGACGGTCGCGCAAGAGCTGCCCGCCGTGCCCGCAAGCGGCCTGCTGTCGAGGCCGCTGCCAGAGGCGCTGCTGCTCACGGAGCCGCTCGACCTGCGCGCCTGTCCGCTTTGGCAAGCAGGAGCGGTGATCGCCCAGTCTCGCGCGGCGATGCTCGTCTCGATCGTGCTCGATCCGCAGCGAGGCGAGCGTGTGCTCGACCTCTGCGCTGCCCCAGGCGGCAAGAGCAGCCACATCGCGGCCCTGATGGGAGGATCTGGGCGGGTGCTCGCTCTCGAGCGCAACGCGAAGCGTGCCGCAGCCCTGCAGGCGACCATCACCCGGATGCGCGCAGATCACGTGACGGTCGTAAACGGCGACGCGCTCACATTCGAGAGCTCAGAGCGCTTCCACCGTGTGCTGCTGGATGCGCCCTGCTCTGGGCTTGGCACCCTGCAGGCGCATCCGGACCTGCGCTGGCGGATGACCCCCGCCCGGATCGCTGCGCTTGCGCAACTGCAGGCGGCGCTGCTGCACGCCGCGAGCAGGCACGTCGAAGCCGGCGGGTGCCTCGTCTACTCTACGTGCACGATCTCCACCGCAGAGAACGAGGACCAGATCGCCTCCTTCCTTCACTCCCACCCCGATTTCTTTCCCGAGCCGCCGCCTGGGATGGCCCCGATGTTCGGTGGCGGCCGCTTTCTGCGCACCCTCCCCGACCGCGACCGCACCGCAGGATTCTTCATCGCAAGGCTTCGCCGGGTGTGATGATCACTCGCCCAGCCGCTCACGTCGGGGCATCGAGGGGCGATCGCACCACGGGGCTCTTCATCACAGGGATGCGCGAGGATTGCTGATGGCCTCCGGCACGATCGATCTCGGACCCGTCTGTCCGCACTGCGCAGAGCCCTGGCTGCGCCCGACGAACCTGCCGGGCCGCTACCGTTGCGTGAACTGTCTGCATCGGTTCGAGCTCGCCTCCGTCTGCCCGAACTGTGGCGAGCATTCGACGATCGTGCGGATGTCCTCAACGGCGATCATGAAGTGCAACGCATGCGGCGCGAGCATGCTGATGCCGATCTGAGAGAGATGCACCGCACCGCTTCGCAGGGGCATCGTCTGAGGCGAGATCCGCCCACTCACCGCCAGCCGACTCCAACGGCAGGTGCCCGTCCGCGCGGAGGTGCCAGTGCCAGTCCTGGCGGAGGTGCCAGTGCCAGTCCGCGCCGAGGCGTCCGCGCCCGTCTGCATGGAGGAGCGAGTGAGCGGCTGGTCGTGGAGGAGCGAGTGATCGGCTGGTCGTGGAGGAGCGAGTGATGAGGCGCCTGCCTGACGGTGTGAGGGTCGCGCCGTCGATCCTCTCAGCAGACTTCGCTCGCCTGCGCGAGCAGGTGGCTGAGGTGCTTGCGGCGGGGGCGAAGATCATCCACGTCGACGTGATGGACGGACATTTCGTGCCGCCGATCACGGTTGGCCCGCTCGTCGTCTCAGCGCTGCGGGAACAGGTTGAGAGAGCGCAGGCGGCGCTCGACGTGCACCTGATGGTGAGCCGCCCGGAGCGCCACGTCGCGGACTTCGCGAAGGCGGGGGCTGACTCGATCACCGTGCACGCAGAGGCGACGGAGCACCTCGCCTACGCGGTCGCCTCCGTTCACGAGAACGGCACTTCCTGCGGGGTTGCGATCAATCCTGCGACCCCCCCGCAGCAGCTGAGCGAGACCCTCGATGGGATCGAGATCGCGCTGTGCATGACGGTGAATCCCGGCTGGGGCGGCCAGCCGTTCACAGCCCGCTCGCCAGGGAAGGTGGAGCGCCTGCGCACTCTCGCCCCTGAGCAAGTGCGGATCGAGGTCGACGGCGGGATCGACGCACGCACGGCGCCGCTCTGTGCGCAGGCGGGCGCATCCATCTTCGTAGCCGGCTCAGCGATCTTTGCGACCCCTGACCCTGGGCGCGCCTACGAGGCGATCGCGCGTTCTGTGGGGGCCTCCTGAGCGAACGGCGAGCGCCCTTCGGGCGTCACGGGCGAACGGCGCGCGCCCCTGGCACCGGCCTGCGCACCGAGCGAACGCCGCTCAGCAGCCAGCCTGCAGCGCTCGAACGCTCCTCTCAGCGCCTCTCAGCCGACGGCCGGG
>JAJYUP010000014.1 GCA_021792455.1 Actinomycetes bacterium
CCCATTGGCGGAGATGAGGTGGAGGTGGGCGCGGTCGCGTACGCGCAGAGTCTGAGAGCGGCCCGAGGCGAGTGCGATCGCACCGAAGGCGAGCTGCGAGCACAGGCAGCTGCCAAGCACGCCAAGCGCGGCTGCCTTGGCGCGAGATCCGCGGCGAGGCCGGCATCCGCCCTCGACGATTCGGCTCGTCACCTCGACGACTCGGCCCGTCACCTCGACGACTCGGCCCGTCATCTCGCCGACACGGCCCGCCCCCTCGACACCGATGATTCTCCTCACTTGCCCCTCCCGCTGATCGGACCTCTCGCCTGCCCACGAAGGGCGCTGCTGCGCGCCGAGAGTTGAGCCCGACGAGCGAGCAGACGATCGCTTCCGTTAACGAATAGCACGCGCGGGGCGCAGAGGTGACGGCGGCGCCCGGGGGTGAGACGCACGGCGTGCGCGGGGCTGGGCGCGCGGGCGTGCGCGGTGCGGCCTCTTGCGCTGAGGCGTCGATCCTGTAGCCTTGATCGCCTAACAGGGTTCTCGACATTGAGGGTTCTCGAGTCCGGAGTGGGGTGATGGGGATGATCGAGGAGGGAGAGCGGCTTCGCCGCAGGGCTCAGGGGTCGCTGCGGACAGCGGTGATCGCGGCGCTGATCGAGCAGCCTGCGCACGGCTACGACCTGACGAACCGCTTGAACCGGCGGATGGGGCCGCTGATGCGCGTGGACGTGAGGCGCGTCTACGAGGCTTTGGAGCAGCTGGAGAAGGATGGGCTTGCGAGCTCGGTCCAGGAGGGTGACGAGGCGGCCGGCCATCGGCGCAGGCGCGTCTTCAGGGCGACATCGCTGGCGCGGGAGATCCATGCGGCCTGGATCGCCGAACGGGAGCCCGTCCCGCTCGTGCGCGCCGACGTCTACGCCCTGATCGCGTTCTCGAGGCCAGAGGACGCAGAGCGGCTGCTGGCGAAGCTGGATGAGTACGAGCTGGACTGCATGGAGCTTCAGGAGCAGGCGAGCATCCCCGCCCTGGAGCACGCCTCCTGGCGCAGCAGGATGATGGCGGTGACGAGGCTCGCCTCGAGCGAGCAGATCGCGGCGGAGCTGCGCTGGATCGCGCGGGTTAGGCAGGAGATCGAGGAGTACCTGGCCGAGTTGCCTGAGCAGAGCGCACCGCTCGAGGGGGGCGCGCTGCCTGGGAACCGCGCGCTGCCTGGGAACCGCGCGCTGCCTGGGAACCGCGCCCTTCCTGGGAACCGCGCCCTGCCTGGGAACCGCGCCCTGCCTGAAGAGGCGCGGGCCACGCTGCGAAGCGCTGCAGGTGCGAGCGCACCAGGGAAGAGAGCGTGAGCCTGCTGCAGCTGAGCGAGGTGACACTTGCCCTCTACGACGGGGCGAGGCGGCTGACGGTGCTCGACGGCGTGAGCTTCGAGGTGGGAGAGGGCGAGCTCGCCGGCATCTACGGCGGCCGACGGTCAGGCAAGAGCACCCTGCTTCGCGTTGCGGCGGGCCTGGAGCTGCCCGACAGCGGCACCGTCCACTTCGGTTCGACGGGCCTGACATCGATCTCTGCGAGCGCGCGCGCGAGGCTGCGCCGGCGTGGCGGCATCGCGCTCGCGGGCGATCGCTGCAGCCGGCCCGGGGTCCCCGAGCAGGTCCTGGAGCACGTCGCGCTGCCGTTGACGAACGACGGATTGACCCTGCGTGAGAGCGAAGGGCTGGCCCGCCCAGTGCTTCAGCGGCTGGGGCTGAGCGCGATCGCGCACCTGCGAGTGGAGGCGCTGTCCGCAAGCGATGCGGTGCTCGTCGAGCTCGCGCGCTCGCTGGCGCGCGAGCCGAGGCTCCTGCTCTTCGACGAGCCGGCGCTGCTGCCAAGCCCAAGCGCGCGCCGCGAGCTGCAGGGCCTGCTGCGGCAGCTGACGCGAGATGACGGGATCGCGGTGGTGGTCGCCTCCGAGGACGTGGGCTGCCTGGCGGGGGTGGACCGCTTCCTGACGCTGAGCGGCGGCAGGCTGCGCTGCACCGACTCCCGCCGGCGGGTGATCCCCTTCCCCGCGCGGGCACGATGAGGCGCGGCGTCGCGCCGGGCGCGCCTCGGACGGGGCGGCAAGTGCAGGCGGAGGAGCCCGACCAGAGCCCGGCGAGGCCGGGCGCGCCTCGGACGGGGCGGCAAGTGCAGGCGGAGGAGCCCGACCAGAGCCCGGCGAGGCCGGGCGCGCCTGGGTCAGGCGCGCTTGCGATGAGCGGCGTTGTGAAGCGCTACCCCGACGCGCGCCTGGGTGATGTGCCCGTGCTGGACGAGGTCTGTCTGACCGTGGAGGAGGGCGAGCTCGTTGCGATCTACGGGCCAAGCGGCTCCGGCAAGACGACGCTTCTGATGATCGCGGCAGGCCTGCTGCGCGCAGATGCGGGCGTGGTGAGCTTCGGCGGACAGGCGCTCTCAGGGATGTCAGAGCGTGAGCTAGCCCTCTACAGGCGACAGCAGCTGGGCTTCGTCTTCCAGTCCTTCCACCTGATCCCAGGGGCGAGCGCCTTGGAGAATGCGGCGACGAAGCTGCTGAGCGATGGCGCCACCCTGAGGGAGGCGTGCGAGGCGGCGAGGCCCTGGCTGCAGCGGCTGGGCCTGGGCGAGGTGGCGGACAAGCCCGGCGACAGGCTGTCGATGGGTGAGCGCCAGCGGGTCGCGATCGCCCGCGCGCTGGTGAACGAGCCCTCCCTGCTGCTCGCCGACGAGCCGACAGGCTCCCTGGATCGCGAGCGGGGCCGCCAGACGCTGGCGATGCTGAGGCAGATCGCAAGCGAGCGGGGGATCCCACTGCTGCTGGTGACCCACGACCCCGAGGTGGGGGCGTTCGCCGATCGGGTGCACACCCTGAAGGACGGGAGGCTGACGGAGGGGCTGTGCATCGACCTGGCGCCGCTGTCCCCCTGATGGCGGTGAAGGGCAGCGCGTGATGGCGATGAAGGGCAGCGCGTGATGGCGATGAAGGGCAGCGCGTGATGGCGGGGCGTGGCGGGGTGGACGGGCGCCGCGAGGCGCCCTGGCGGTCGCTGTCGCGCCGGCGTGGCCGATCGCGCGCGGACGGGCGGCGGCGAGGCCCGGCGAAGCACCCGTTCAACCCGAGGATCGCAGGCGTGCGAGTGAGCGTGCTCGCGGGCCACTACCGGGCGCGCCTGCGCAGGCAGCTCGTCGCTGAGCTCGCGGCAGGCGCTGGGATCGCGCTTGGGGTCGCGCTCGTCTTCGGCGTGCTGCTGTCGAGCTCAGGGCTGACAGGGTCCGCGCCCGCGCTGATCAGGGCGGTGAACGGCAGCGCGAACCTGCAGGTGAGCGCCTATGGAAGCGAAGGGTTCAGCGAAGCGCTCGCGAAGCGCATCGGCTCTGCGAAGGGGGTGCGCTTCGCCGCATACGTGCTGCGGGAGGATGCAGAGCTCGTCGGTGGCGGGCTCACCGGCGAGGGCACAGCACGTGGCGGTGGCGGTGAAAGGGACGGCGGCGAGGGCACAGCACGTGGCGGCGGCGGTGAAAGGCACGGCGGCGAGGGCGCAGGAGGTGGCGGCGGCGCGATCTCAGGCTCCAGGCGCAGGTCGGTTCAGCTCGTCGGCCTGAGCGCCGGCATCGTCGCGCTGCACAGGGGCGCCTCCGCTGCGAGCCTTGGCGAGGGCGAGCTGCTGCTCGGCGGTGGGATCGGGCTGCCGCAGGCGCTCGCGCACAGCCTGAACGTGCGCGAAGGCGATCGCGTGAGGCTGCTGAGCGGCGGGTTTGCCGCGAGTGCGAGGGTTGTCGCGGTGCTCGGCGGCAACACGATCGGCGCCGCCGCCTCGGCGCCGATCGCTCTCTCCCAGCTTCCCCTCGCCCAGAGGCTCACGGGGATGAGGGGGAGGGTGAGCGAGGTTCTGATCGAGACGGAGAAGGGGCAGGGCGGGGCCGTCGCCGCGCGCCTGCGGAGGATGCTCGCAGGCAGGGAGTCGGTGCGGGGTGCGGGGGCTGAACTGCGCATCCTCGAGGCGACCGCGAAGCCCCTCGGCGAGGCGACGGCGGTGTTCGCCGCGATCGGGGCGATGGTCGGCCTGCTGTTCGCGGCGAACGCGATGCTCCTCACCCTGCCAGAGCGCAGGAGGATGGTCGCCGAGCTGCATGCCGAGGGCTTCGACCTGGCCCAGATCGTTGCGATCCTCAGCTTCCAGGCGCTGACCCTCGGCGCGCTCGGCTCAGGCGCAGGGCTTGCGCTCGGCTACCTGCTGTCGCACACCCTCTTTGCGCAGAGCCCCGTCTATCTGTCCGCTGCCTTCCCGGTCTCGAGCGTGCAGCGGGTCAGCCTGTGGATGGTCCTGCTCGCCCTCTGCGGGGGCCTCGCAGCCGCCGCGATCGGTGCGCTTGCGCCGCTTTCGAGCCTTCGCGCGAAGGGACTGCAGGGCGCGATGGGCGCAGGTCAGGGCGCGGAGGCACACCCGATCGGCGCCGCGCTGACGATCGTCCTCGGCGTGGTCGGGGCGCTGCTGCTCTGCCTGGTGACCGCGCTCGTCCTGATCGACCCGTCTCTCACGATCGTCGGCGGAGTGCTGCTCGCGCTTGCGGTGCCCTGCCTCGTGCCCATCCTCTTCAGCGGCGCGCTCGCCGCGGTGAAGCGTGCCGGCGCGCGCGCCCGCAGCAGCATGCTCTCGCTCGCGGCGATCGAACTGAGCGGCCGCTCGACCCGCTCGATCGCGCTGATCGGGGTCGCGGCGCTCGCGGTCTACGGCAGCGTCGCGATCGGCGGCGCCCGCAGCGACCTGAGGGAAGGCCTGGACTCTGCGGTCGTCGAATACCTCGACACCGCGCAGCTGTGGGTCGCCGCGAACGACAACTTCCTGACGATCGATCCCTTCGCCGACGACGGCGCGAGTGCGGCGATCGCGCGGCTTGCCGGCGTCTCCTCCGTGCGCCTCTACGAGGGCGGCCTGCTCGACGTGGGCAACCGCAGGGTGTGGGTGAGGGCGAGATCGCCCGCGGACAGCAGGGTGATCCAGGCAAGCCAGCTGCTGGAGGGGCGCCTGGCGGTCGCGAGCAGGAGGATCCGCGAAGGCGGCTGGGTCGCCGTCTCGAAGGGGATCGCAGCCGAACGGGGGCTGAGCGTCGGCGGCACGCTGACCCTGCCGACCCCAAGCGGGCTTGCGAGGCTGAGGGTCGCGGCGATCACGACTAACGTCGGCTGGTCGCCTGGGGCGGTGACGATGAGCCTTGCGAGCTACGACCGGTTCTGGCCTGCAGCACAGCCGACCGCGCTCGAGGTGGGCCTGAAGCGGGGGGTGAGCGTCGCGACGGCGAGCTCTGAGGTGAGAGCGGCGCTCGCGGGCAGGCCCGGCCTGCGCGTGCAGAGCGCGAGTCAGCGGGAGGCGATCTTCGAGCGCAGCGCCCAGGAAGGGCTGAGGAGCCTTGGCGAGATCTCGACGCTGCTTCTGATCACCGCCGCCCTCGCCGTGGCGGCGGTGCTGAGCGCCTCGATCTGGCAGCGCAGGGCGCGCCTGGCATCGCTGAAGGCGCAGGGGTTCGACGAGCTGCAGCTGTGGCGGGCGGTGATCCTCGAGAGCGTGCTCGCGATCGCCGTCGGCTGCCTCGACGGCGCGGCGCTCGGCCTCTACGGTCACCGCCTCGCAAGCCGCTGGCTTTCGCTGAGCACAGGGTTCCCAGCGCCGTTCTCTGGGCGGATTCCGACTATCCTGATTGCGCTGGCGATCGTCGCCGGCACAACGGTCCTGTTCGTAGGCGCGCTCGGCTTCCAGTCCGCGCGCGTTCCTCCAAGCCTCGCATTCCAAGACCAGTGAAAAGCGTGGGTCCGCCGTGATCAGCGTGAAGGCGCACGATGAGCGTGAAGCCGGTCGCAGCGACCGCGCATCCCCGCCGGCGATGAGGGAGCGCCGCCCCCTGCCTGCCGCCGCTCGAAAGCAGGAGGCGCTCAGCTTCCTCGCCGCGGCGCCCCGCTACTGGCTCTGCGTCTACCCGATGCTGCGGGCGCAGATCGAAGCTCAGCGCCGGCGCGCGTGCGCGATCCCCTCTGAGGGCCTGCGGCGAAGCGCGCTCCAGGTCCTGGTCGGCAAGCGGGGCAACATCGACGGCGCCGCGGCGTTCGCCGCCTTCGTGCCTGCAGAGGAGCGGGCGAGCGTGCTGCGCGCCCAGTTCTTCTTCCAGTCGATCTACGACTACCTCGACACGCTCGCGGAGCTGCCGCACAGCCGCCCTGTGGAGAACTCGCGCCGCCTGCACTCCGCCCTCTGCGCCGCTCTGGACCCCGACGCCCAGGTGAGCGACTTCTACGCGCTGCATCCGCAGCGCGACGACGGCGGCTACCTGGAAGGCAGCGTGAGGCGCTGCCAGCAGGCGCTTGCAAGCCTGCCCAGCTGCGGGGCGGTGATCGATCTCTTGGGCAGGCTTGGGGCGCTGATCGTCGACTACCAGAGCCTGAACGTGAGCGACGATCCCTGCGTGCGCGCGCAGTTCGCCTCCTGGGCGGCGCGCAACACGCCGTCAGGCTCAGGGCTCTCCTGGTGGGAGACGGCTGCCTCCGCAGGCTCCTCGCTCGGCGTCTTCGCCCTGATCGCGATCGCCGGCAAGCCCCGCGCAGGCGAGCAGGAGGCGGAGGCGGTCGCGCAGCTGTACTTCCCGTGGATCGGCGCCCTGCACTCGCTGCTGGACAGCCTGATCGACGCGGAGCGGGATGCGATCAGCGGCGAGGATTCGCTCATCATCAACTATGGGGATGAGGCGGAGGCCGCGGAGCGCCTCCGCCTGTTGGCGGCGCAGTCGCGCTCTCTGGCCGCGCAGCTGCCCGATCCGGGCAGCCATCTCGCCGTGCTTGCGAGCATGGCGGCCCTATACCTCGCCGAGCCCCCGGCGATGAGCGCTGAGGCCAGGCGAAGCCGCGCTGCGGTGCTCGAGGCGCTCGGCCCCCTGACGGGCCCCGCGCTCGCGGTGATGCGCGTCAGGCGCGCCTGCCTTGGCCGCGGCGGGGGCTGAGCGGGCCGCGATAGTGCGGTAGCGGACTATTGCGGTTCCGCACTTGCGCGCATGCCCCCCGTGCCTCTAGGTTGCCCTGCACACCCGACGAGGGCGCGCCCGCACAGCGCGGTCGCCCTCGCGCAGGCCAAGCAGACGAGATGGAGTCCGAGGCTCGATGAGGAGGAGAGGCATGAGGCAGGCAGGCAGATTCCAGGCGGCGATCGGGCGGCTGCGGGGCCGCACGGCCGGGATCCTCGCCGCGCTCGCCGCGGCGCTTGCGACCGCGCTTGCGACCGCGCTTGCGCTCGGCGGGGCGGCGGCCGGCTCGGAAGGCCCCCTGCCCCTGCTCGGTTCGGTCGGCAGCTACGGCGCCGGCGCCGGCCAGATGGAGAACCCGCGCGGCATCGCGGTCCACCAGGGCGCGAGCGGGCCGATCATCTACATCGCCGATCAGTTGAACGAGCGCATCGACGCCCTCGATGCGGCCGGCAAGTTCGTGCTGACCTTCGGCGCCAAGGTCAACGCGACCAAGGTCAAGGAAGCCGAAGCGGGCAAGGCGGTATCGCCCGAAGAAGAGAACGTGTGCACCGCGGCCTCCGGCGACCTCTGCAAGGCCGCGGAATCCGGGGCGGCCGGCGGCCAGATGAAGGCACCTGTCGGCGTGGCGGCAGACCCGAGCAGCGGGGACGTCTACGTGGAGTCGTTTTCAAACCATCGCATCGAAAAGTACACCCCTGAAGGGAAGTTCCTGCTTGCCTTCGGCGGCAAGGTCAACAAGAAGAAGAGCGAAGAAGCAAAGCCCGCAGCAGAAGAGGACCTCTGCGCAGCCGGGGAAGAATGCCAGGCCGGGGTGACCGCCGCCGCCGGCAGCGCTGGCGAAGGGACCTTCCACCCCTGGGCGATCGGGCCGCTGCTTGCGGTGGGCAGCAAAGGCACGGTCTACGTCGGCGATGAAGACGAAGTCCAGAAGTTCAGCTCCGAAGGCCACTACCTGGGCCGCGTCGAACTTGCCGGCGCCGGCAAGGTGAGCGCGCTTGCGGTCGGGCCCGAAGGCAACCTCTTTGTCAAGAGCACCTCCAAGGCGGGCGTGCGCGAGTACAGCGCAAGCGGCAGCGAAGTTCGTGCGCTTGACGGTGAAAGCACCGCCGTGCGCGGGATCGCGGTCAGCGCCGGCGGCGACGTCTACATCGTCGACCAGAGCCCCAGCGCCCACGTGCTGGTCTACGGGCCCTCCGGCGAACTGCTCAAGGAAGGCGGCGCAGGCAGGATCGAAGACGAAGCGCAAGGGATCGCGGTTGCCGGCACCGGCAAGGCGCCTGCCACGACGGTCTACGTCACGAGCATGATTCTGGACAGCGCAGCTCACCTCTCGCTGCTTGGCGAAGCGCCGAGCGAAGGGCTGCCGGCCCCGGAAGTCGCAGCGCAGGCGGTGGTGGCCGATGAGCCTCAGAGCGCCACGCTGGCGGCGCAGATCAACCCCTACTTCGGGACGGCGAGCTGGTACGTGCAGTACGGCAGGACGACCGCCTACGAAGGCGGCAGCGTACCGGCTCCGCCCGGCAGCGCGCTTGGCCCGCCGATCTTCGGCAACGAGGAAGCGCGCCTGACGATCACCGGGCTTGCGCCGGGCACCCTCTACCACTACCGCTTCGTGGCGGTGGACAGCGCCGGCACCACCTACGGCCCCGACGCCACGCTGCAGACGCTGGCGCTGGGGCAGCTCGGCCTGCCCGACGGCCGCGTCTACGAGCAGGTCTCCCCCGTCGACAAGGGCGGCACGAACGCGGGCATCAGCGGGCGGGCCGAAGAAGGCCACATCACCGAAAAGCCCGAAGACATCTACGCGCAGGCGAGCCCCGAAGGCGAAGGGCTGCTCTATCTGGGCAACGGCACCTTCCCGGGCGTCGAAGCCCACTCCGGCGCCGAGGAATACTACGTCGCCAACCGCACCGCGAGCGGGTGGGTGAGCCGCGGCGCGCTGCCCGCCGGCTACGGCGCCGCCTCCGAATCCTTCGCGGCCGAGCGCCCGCTCTTCCTGGTGCCGGCACGCAACCTGCGCAGCATGCTCTTCAGCGCGCTCGGCTCCTTCGTGGCGGCCGACCCGGTCACCGGCGACGGATCTGAATCGGAAGGGATCTACCTCTCAGGGGAAGACACCGCGGTCGAACCGCAGTGGCTGAGCGCCCCGCAGATCGCCTCGCCCTTCCCGGCGCCCGGCGCGCTCTCCCACTCCGGCATGTACCCCGCCGGGGCGTCGCCCAACCTGAAAAGGATCTACTTCGCCTACCCGGGCACGCTGCTGCCCGAAGACGTCGCACGCGCGGCGAACATCGTGCCCGGGCCGGGGCACGCTGAAATAGCGTCGGGCTTCTACGAATGGAGCGAAGGGACGCTGCGCTCGGCCGCGCTCAAGCCGAGCGGGATCGCCGAAGGCCCCTACGACCCCTTCGGCGCGGTCCCGGCGGCGGTCTCGAGTCAGGGGAGCGCCTCGCCTTACGAGGTGACACCGGACGGCTACTTCAACGAGGTCTCAGAAGACGGCAGCAAGGCCTTCTTCCTCTCACCCGAACCGGAATACTGCGTCGGGGCCGGCCGCAGGAAGACTGCCCACTGCGAGATCGAAGCCTCGATCCAGGCCTACGAAGCCTGCAAGGCGAAAGGTTGCTCGCTCTCTGAAACGCCCGCCTTCAAGGACCCGGTCGAGCTGTACGTGCGCGAGAACGGCGTCCCCAAGCTGATCTCCGCCGACGAGCTCGCCGGCGGCGCCCCCGCCCCCGCCTATGTCGAAAAAGCACGGGATCTCGTCACAGGCGTGAGCGAATTCGACGACTCGGTCACCTCCGGCGGCGGCGGAGTGCGTCCCTACATCTACGCCTCCCCCGACGGCTCGCGGGTCTTCTTCGCAAGCCGCGACCGGCTGACCGCCGAAGCCCCGGAACCGGCGGCCGACGAACAGGACGCGCTCGGCACCGCCTCCGAAGCGGCGCCAAAGCTCTACGAATACGACCTGGAGACGAGCACCCTGCGCTACCTGGCAAGCTCCGAACGCTTCGAATCCTCCTTCGCGCCGATGGGACAGATCCTCGCCTCATCGCGCAACGGCTCGAGCTTCGTGCAGGTCCGCTACTCGGCGCAGACGGAGAAACCCGGCGGCCTGCTGCTCTGGCGCGAAGGAAAGGCCCAGCCGATAGCCGAATGGACGCCGCCCGCGATCGAAGGGCAGGGAACGGAAGTGCGCGTGGCGCCGCTCTCCATGACCGCGAACGGGGAAACGGTCGTCTTCGAGAGCAACGCCGTGCTGTGGCCGGCCGGCGGCTCGCCCGGCGCCTTCAACAACTCTCCGGCCCACGATCAGGTCTACCGCTACGAAGTGGCCAGCGGCAGGCTCTCCTGCCTCTCCTGCGCGCCGCAGGGCATCACGCCGTCCGGCGACGCCCACCTCTCCAGCGACGACGACCCGGCATTTCAGGGCTTCGCCGTGGCGCGCCTGACCGGCTCGGTCGGGGTCTCCGCCAACGGGCGGCGGGTCTTCTTCGACAGCCCCGAACGGCTCGTCGCCCAGGCGACCAACGGCCAGCGCGACGTCTACGAGTGGGAGGCCGGCGGCGAAGGCGGCTGCGCGCAGGCCGAAGGGTGCATCTACCTGATCTCGCCGGGCACCGCGAACGGGCCCTCCTTCTACCTGGCAAGCGATGAAAGCGGTGCGAACGTCTTCTTCACGACCACGGCGGCGATCCTGCCCGCGGACACCGACGGCTCCTACAACGTCTTCGACGCGCGCATCGACGGCGGCTTCCCGGCGACCGCGACGCCCGTGGGCTGCGGCGAATCCTGCCAGAGCCCGCCGCCGGCGCTCGGCGCCCCGGCGCCGCTGCTGAGCGCCGCCGCAGGGCCCTCGGGCAACATCAAGGCGGCTGCGCCCAAGAAGGCCAAGAAGAAGGGCGCCAAGGGCAGGGGCACCTCGGCTGCCAAGCGCAGGCTCAAACGGTGCCTGGCCCGCGCGCGCAGGATCAAGAGCGCCGCCAAGCGGCACACGGCGATGGCCGGCTGCCGCGCCAGGGCTCGCAAGGGGCGAGCCACGAGAGTGCGCGCGCGCAGACGACGAGCAGGGCGGAGGGCCTCGCGCCGCCGCCGCGAGGAAGGGAGCAGACGATGAGGGGGCATCTCGACCTTCGTGCATCGCGCAGGAGGGCCGCGGGGGCGGCGATCGGCCTCGCGCTCGGGATGGCGGGGCTGCTCTGCGCAGCGCCGGCGGCGCTCGGCGCCGAAGGCGCGAAGGGGCCGCAGTGGAGCATCACGGCGGTCGCCGGCCCGGCGGTGCTCAACCCCAAGGCCGCCCACGGCCAGAGCGATCAGCTGGGCGTCAGCGCGACCAGCGGGGAGATGGTCCTCTACGACGAACAGAGCAACAAACTCGCGTTCGTCGCCTACGACGCAGGCCACGAAGCCCTGCAGAGCGCGCTGGAAGGCCTCTACGGCCATGGCAACGTCGAAGTGAGCGGCGGCCCCGGAGACGAAACCGCAAGCCACCCCTACACGATCACCTTCACTGGGGCGCTCGCCGACCGTCCCGTGATATCGCTGAACGTCTCCTTCTCCCACGACTTTCTGGGCTGCGAAGGGGCAACGGGCAGCGAGTGCACCAAAGAAGCGACGCTGACGGTCACCCAGGAGGGCAGCGGCAGCGGAAGGATCGCGATCACCGCGATCGACACCGGCGCCGGGCCGACCGACGGCGCTCCGATCACGCTCGAAGAGGAGCTCCCGGCGGGGCTTCGCGCGATCTCGGCCTCCGGCGAGTACCTCGGCGCCTACGAACACGTCGAACACCCAGCGATGAGTTGCCCGGGCGAAGCGCAGATCGCCTCCGGCGGGCGCACCATAGCCTGCACCTACAGCGGCGTCGTGCAGCCGGGGATGGTGCTGCGGATGAACGTCGCCGTCGCGCTGGAAGCGGGTGCCGAAGCCTCGCTTGCAAACGGCGCCGCGGTCTTCGGCGGCGGCGCCGCCGGCGTGGCGCGCACGAGCTCCTCGATCCCGGTGGGAACCGAGCCCGTGTCCTTCGGGATCGCCCCCGGCAGCCTCGTGAGCGCGCTCTCGAGCACGCAGGCCGGCGCTCACCCCGACATCACGACCGCCTTCACTATGAGCGAAAAGGAAGTGAGCCATTCGGCCGGCAACGCGCGCGACCTGGAAGTGACGCTTCCAGCCGGGCTGGTCGGCAACGCGACGGCGGTGCCGCGCTGCACCGCGGCCGGCGTGGTCGCCGGGAGCTGCCCGCGCGACACGATGGTCGGGTCGGTGACGATCGGCGCCTCGGCCCCCGGGGAACCGGAACTCACCTATTTCCTCGATCCGGTCTACAACGTCGTCCCGCCGGCCGGGGTGCCGGCCGCCTTCGAGTTCAGCGGAAGCGACGGACTCGGCAACATCCGGCTGGATGCCTCGGTCGGCCCGCAGGACGGCTACCGCGTGCACGTCTCGATCCAGGCGGTCTCTGAGTCAGTGGACGTGGTCTTCACGAGCCTGACGCTGTGGGGCGCGCCGTGGCAGCTGAACGGCCCGGGTCCGGACAAAGCCACCGAGCGGGAATTGGGTCTGGAAGGCGTCGAAGAACCCCTCGTGACCTTCGGCGGCGAAGGTCAGGGCTCCCACACCGCCTTCATGACCAACGCGACCAGCTGCGGGACGCCCGCGCCGCTGTCGCTCACCGCCGACTCCTGGCAGGCGCCGGGCGTGTTCATCACGCCTGCGCTCGGCGTGCTGCCGGCGATCGGGGGCTGCGAAGCGCTCAGCTTCGACCCCTCGCTCTCGGTGAGCGCGACCACGCGCCAGGCCGGCTCGCCCGCCGGCTACCAGGTGCAGATAGCCGTGCCGCAGAGCGAGCAGTCCGAAACGCTGGCAAGCTCCGACGTGCGCGACGTGGAGGTGGCGATGCCGGAAGGCACGGTGCTCTCCCCCTCGGCCGCCAACGGGCTTACAGCCTGTACGACCGCTGAAGAAGCCGGTCGCCCGGAAGGCCAGTTCGGCCTCAAAGAAGACGCGCCCGGCCACTGCCCGACTTCCTCGAGGATCGGAAGCGTCGAGATACACAGCCCGCTTCTGAGCGAACCGCTGCTCGGGTCGGTCTACGTCGGCGCGCCCGAATGCGGAGCGAGCGGGGTCTGCAGCCCCCAGCAGGCCGCCGAAGGCAAGATGGTGCGCCTGCTGCTCGAAGCGCAGCTGCCGGGCGGCGAAGGCGAAACTGCGGGCTCCGGCGCCACGACCGGCTCCGGCGTGGTCATCAAGCTCGCGGGGCGCACGATGATCAACCAGGCCAGCGGCAGGATCACGACGCTCTTCGAAGAAGACCCGCAGCTGCCCTTCGAATCGCTGACGCTGACGCTGAAGGGCGGGCCCGACGCCCCGCTCACAAGCCCCGCGAGCTGCGGCACGGTGAAGGCCGAAGCAAGCCTCACCCCGTGGAGCGGCCAGCCGCCCGTGCTTCTGAGCTCGCCTGGGATCCCGATCGAAGGCTGCTCTGCACCCTCCTTCTCCCCGAGCGTGCAGGCGGGGATGACGAGCTCGGCCCGCGGCGGCTCCTTCAGCTCCTTCAGCCTGACGCTCAGCCGGCCGGAAGGCGATCAGCCGCTCGGCTCTGTGGCCGTGCACATGCCGGAGGGAATGTCGGCGATCCTTTCAGGGGTTCCGCGCTGCGATGAAGCGCAGGCAAACGCGGGAAGCTGTCCTGCCGACACGCAGATCGGCACGACCACCGCGGTGGTGGGGCCGGGCAGCGAGCCCTACACGATCGAAGGCGGAAGGGTCTACCTGACAGAAAAATACGGCTCGGCGCCGTTTGGCCTCTCGATCGTCACCCCCGCCCACGCGGGCCCCTACACGCTCTCCGGGCTGACCGGCACCGGCGCCGTGGGCGATGGGAGCGTCGTGATCAGGGCGGGGATCGAAGTCAACCCGCAAACGGCGGCGATAACGATCAAGAGCGCGACGCTTCCAACCCAGCTGAACGGGATCCCGCTCTCAATCGACCGTGTGATCGTCAACATCGACCGCGAACGCTTCATGTTCAACCCGACCAGCTGCAACGCGATGAGCCTGACGGGGAGCGTGATGAGCGCGACCGGGACGGTGGCGGCCACGAGCTTCCCCTTCCAGGCGGTCAACTGCGCCTCGCTGCCATTCCACCCGACCTTCGAGGTCTTCACGCACGCCGGGCACAACCGCAGGGACGGCGGCTTCCTGCACGTGAGGCTGATAGCCCACGGCGGCCCAGGTGCCTCAGGTGAGGAAGCGAACATCGGCAGAGTGGACGTGCAGCTGCCAAAGCACCTGGTCGCACGCGACTCCACGCTCAAACAGGCCTGCACCGAAGCGCAGTTCGAGGCCAACCCCTCCGGCTGTCCCGCCGGCTCCTTCGTCGGGCATGCGAAGGTGGTGAGCCCGATCCTCGCCAAACCGCTGGAAGGGCCTGCGATCTTCGTCAGCCACGGCAGCCTGCGCTACCCGGACCTCGACCTCGTGCTGCAGGGCGAAGGGGTTGTGATCACCCTGACCGGCCACACCTTCATCAGCAGCAGGGGCTTCACCTTCTCGCGCTTCCAGAGCGTGCCCGACGCGCCGATCAGCTCGTTCAACCTCTACCTGCCTGAGGGCCCGCACTCGGCGCTCGCCGCAAACGGCAACCTCTGCCACACGGTGCACATCAAGCGCAAGAGGGTCGCGGTGCGAAAGGGCGGGCGCACGGTCTACGAGACGGTGAAGGTGCGCACGAAGAAGCCTCTGCACATGACGATGCCTACGACGATCACCGCCCAGAACGGCGCCGTGCTGCGCCAGCAGACCAAGGTGGTAGTCGTAGGGTGCGGTGCTCATCGCACATGAAGGTTTCGGGCGAGCGTCCCCCCTCTCCGACGCCGCGCTCGAAACGGGGGCCGGCCGGCAGCATCCGGCCGGCCCAACCCCCAAAACGGGCGCCGCGGTCTCCCACCTCTCCAGGCCGCGGCGCCCAGCCTTTCGATGAGGCGCGCGGCGCAATGACGCCACGACGGCCCTCAGCTCAGCGCGCAACAGGCGCTCTCGGCGCGTCGAGACGGTGTGATCCGACCGGGGCCGGCCGGTCCGCCCTTCAGCCTGCGAGGTCGTCGAAGAGCGCGGCGAGGTCGATCTGAGGCACGCCGGGCAGCCCGCACGCCAGCTTCGCATCTGCCGGGTGTCGCTCGCAGCGGGCGTATCCGTGGTCGGAGGGCTGGGTGTAGACCTCGACGGTGCGGGCGGGCAGGTCGATCAGCCAGCAGGTGGGGACGCCGGCGCGTGCGTACAGCGGGCCCTTGACGTCGCGGTCGATGATCTGCGAGGTGACCGCGACCTCGATCACGAGCAGCGCGGTGCGCGGGTGCCGGCCTGGGGGTGGTCGGCGCGCGAGCAGGGCGATGTCCGGCTCGGGCTGGGAGTCCGGGGCGACTTCGAGTGGCAGCTGAACGCGCAGTCGCACGCGAGCATGAGCGAAGCTGGCGGTGAGAAATTCGATCGCCTGTGCGTGGGCTGGACTCTGCGGGCTCATCTCCACGAGCACCCCGTCGAGGAGCTCGACGTTCCGTCCCTCGAGCGCGCCGGAGGCGACGATCGCGTTGTAGGTCTCGACGTCGAGCACGTGCAGGGGCAGGGCGGTCTGCGAGCCTGCAGGCATCGCGGTTGCCGTGGGGATCGTGGCTTTCGCTGGGGCGATCGTGGCCATGAAATCATGCTATCTCCGCTTCGCGCCGCCGTCCAGGTCGACGGCTGAGGCTGCGGGCTCGAGGGGCGGCGACGTTACCGGCGCGCGGGGACGGGCGGTGACGCCGATCCTCGCCAAACCGCTTGCAGGGCCGACCGGGGCCGGCCGGTCCGCCCTTCAGGCTGCGAGGTCGTCGAAGAGCGCGGCGAGGTCGATCTCAGGCACGCCGGGCAGCCCGCACGCCAGCTTCGCATCTGCTCGATGGCGCTCGCAGCGGGCGTATCCGTGGTCGGAGGGCTGCGTGTAGACCTCGACGGTGCGGGCGGGCAGGTCGATCAGCCAGCAGGTGGGGACGCCGGCGCGCGCGTACAGCGGGCCCTTGACGTCGCGGTCGATGATCTGCGAGGTGACCGCGACCTCGATCACGAGCAGCGCGGTGCGCGGGTGCCGGCCTGGAGGTGGTCGGCGCGCGAGCAGGGCGATGTCCGGCTCGGGCTGGGAGTCCGGGGCGACTTCGAGTGGCAGCTGGACCATCAGCCATGCGCTCGCGCTCGCGAAGAGGCGCGTGAGCAGGATGATCGCCTGTGCGTGGGCTGGACCCTGCGGGCTCATCTCCACGAGCACCCCGTCGAGGAGCTCGACGTTCCGTCCCTCGAGCGCGCCGGAGGCGACGATCGCGTTGTAGGTCTCGACGTCGAGCACGTGCAGGGGCAGGGCGGTCTGCGAGCCTGCAGGCATCGCGGTTGCCGTGGGGATCGTGGCTTTCGCTGGGGCGATCGTGGCCATGAGATCATGCTATCTCCGCTTCGCGCCGCCGTCCAGGTCGACGGCTGAGGCTGCGGGCGTGAGGGGAGCCGACGTTACCGGCGCGCGGGGACGGCTCTTCGGGATGCCGACTCCGATCGGCGCACCGCCCCGGTCGCTCGCTCTCGGGGCGCGCCGCGCTGCACGATGGCTGAGCGGTGCTGCGGCGGCTCTTTCACAAGAAGCTCTCAGCCGGCCCTGAGCTGCCCATTACTCTGATTGCAATTACTCTTCACGGAGATGCTTGCGCGCGTGGTCCATCTGCTCCGATACAGCGCACATCGGCTTCGACGTCGCGGCAGGCCGGTTGTGCTGCTGGGCGTCACAGCTCTGCTGCTGCCGGCGGTGCCTGCCCAGGCGATGAAGCTGAGCGCGAACTGGGCGGGCTACGTGGTCGCATCCCGTCACCCCCGCCGCGCGCCGTTGCGCACCGTCTTCGGCACCTGGACGGTGCCAAGGGTGACGTGCAGCGTCGGCCACGAGCGCTACGCCGCGGTCTGGGTCGGCCTGGGCGGCTACCGCGAAAACGCAACGGGCCTCGAGCAGATCGGCACCGAGCAGAACTGCCGCCTGGGAGGGAAATCGAGCTACGCCGCATGGTTCGAGATCCTGCCCGCCGGTCCGGTGAGGATCCCGATGAGGGTGCACCCCTCGAACGTCGTGAGGGCGTCGACGACCGTGATCGGAGACATCGCGCAATTCCACATCAGCGACCTGAGCACGGGCGCGCACTATGCAACCACACGTCGGGTCTCAGATCCGAACGTCTCAACGGCCGAGTGGATCCTGGAGGCGCCGTCGGCGTGCTCACCGGGGTGGGCGTGCGAACCGCTGCCGCTTGCGAGCGTGAGCACCGTCGACTTCGAGAGCGCGAGAGCGCGAGCGGCTCGTCACACGAGGCCGGCGGGATCGAGGGGGTGGGTGGACATGACGCTCGAGCTCGAGCAGGAGTCGATCGCGCTGCCGAGCCAGCCCGCTTTCCATTCCGAAGCCGAAGCGCCGCAGACCGCGACGCGCACGATTCTGACCGCCGTGCCGTCGAAGGCCCACGGTCCCTTCGGCTCCTTCTCGCTCTCGCGGAGCGAACAGACGAGCGAAGTGCCCCTGCCCGCTGCCCCGACGTTCCCCGGCTTCTGAGAGACGGGGTGTCTGGCCGGGCTCTGCGGCGCAGGCCTCGAGCGCGCACGCTCGAGGCGCCCCCGCACACAGGCTCCTCTGCACACGCGCCCCTGCACACGCGCCCCTGCACACGCGCCGCTGCACACGCCCCGCAGCGGCCTCGGCGTCGGTACTGTGTGTCGCGATGCTGTTGCGCGAGGCGATCGAGGCTCGGCGCGGACGGACGGGCGGCTGAGCGGTGTGCCGGCTGTTCGGGATGAGCGCGGGGCGAGAGCCCGCGAAGGCGACCTTCTGGCTGCTGGATGCGCCGGACAGCCTATCTGCGCAGAGCCGTCGCGAGCCTGACGGAGCCGGGCTCGGCTGGTTCGACGCCGGCGGCGTGCCGCGCCTGGCGAAGCAGCCGATCGCAGCCTACGAGGACCGCGCGTTCGCGCGCGAGGCGCGGCAGGTCAGCTCGCGCACCTTCGTCGCGCACGTGCGCTTCGCCTCGACAGGTGCCCTGGAGCGCAGGAACACTCACCCCTTCGAGCAGGAGGGTCGCCTCTTCGCCCACAACGGGGTGATCGGCGGGCTCGCGCGGCTGGAGCGCCACCTCGGCGACGACATGGAGCTCGTCGGCGGAGACACCGACTCCGAGCGCCTCTTCGCCCTGATCACGAGGGAGATCGCCGCCGCCGGCGGCGATGTCGAGGCGGGGATCGAGGCGGCCTGCGGATGGGTTGCGAAGCATCTGCCGCTGTTCGCGATGAACTTCGTGCTCGCGAGCGTGGACGGGCTGTGGGCGCTTCGCTACCCGCAGACACACGAGCTCCACCTGCTGGAGCGTGCGCCAGGTGCGCCCCTTGCGCACGAAAGCGGTCTCGGCAGCCGCGTCGCCAGCGAGCACGGCAGTGCCCATCCGCTCGTCGTGGTCGCAAGCGAGCGGATGGACGAGGATCGACGCTGGCGGGCGCTGCGCTGCGGTGAGCTGATCCACGTCGACGCGAACCTGGAGCTGAGCTCGCGAACGGTTCTGCCCGACCCCCCGGCGCACCCGCTGAGCCTCGCCGATCTGAGCGAGCGGGCACGAAGCTCGCAGGCGAGCGTGCCCTCTGCGCATCCCGCTCACCGTGACGGGGTCGGGCAGATCACTTCAACGCGGCGGCACCGATGAGCGATCTGACCTCTGCGCACGGCGAGCAGGGACGGCAGAGCGCAGCGCCTGCGATTCGATCCGTCGACCGCGCCTGCGAGCTGCTCGCCGCCTTCACGCTCGACGCGCCCGCGCTTGCGCTGAGCGAGCTCTCGAGGCAGGTTGGGCTGCCGAAGGCGACCGTGCATCGGATCGCCTCCGCTCTGCTTTCGCGCGGGATGCTCGCTCAATCGGCGGATGGCCGCTACAGGCTTGGTGTGAAGGTGCTCGAGCTCGGGGCGGTCGTGCGCGAGTCGCTGAACGCAGTTCAGATCTGCCGGCCGGTGATGGCCGCCCTCGCTGCGCGCACGAGCGAGACGGTGCTGCTCGCGACCGCTGACTGGCCCGCTCTGGAGCTGCTGATCGTGCAGCGCCTGGAAAGCCCCCATCCGCTGTCCGTCGGCTCGCCTGTGGGGCGGCGGCTGCCGCTCTCCCCCGGATCGGTGGTCAGCAAGGCGCTGCTGGCCGGGCTTCCGCCGCTGGAGGCGGAGGGGCTGGTGGCGAGGCTGCCTATGACGCCGAGCACGAGGCGGACGATTCTGGGCAGGGATGAGCTTCTCGCCGATATCGAGCGTGCGCGGCGGCAGGGCTTCGCCTTCGAGCAGGGCGAGTACTACGACGGCGTCTGCGGGGTTGCAGTTCCGATCATCTACGATGGCTCGAGGCCGCTTGCAAGCATCGGGATCGTCGGCCCAGAAACGAGAATTGCGAGCGAGATGAAGGCGCTTGGGGAGCTGCTGGTGGAGGAGACGAAGGCGATGCGACCTGTGCGACTGCCTGAAAGCGGTGCGACAGTGGGCGCGGAAGAGCTCTCTGCGCCTGGGGGTCGCTCAGGACACGAACATGCGCCTGGGGGTCGCTCAGGACAGCGGCGCGCCCGAGCTCGATCGGACGGTCAGATGCGCGGATAGCGTCAGAGGGCGAGCAGGCGGGCAGGACATCGGTCCGCCAGATGGACTATATTCCACGCTGTGGAACACAGTGTGGAAGATGTCCTGTGCCGTCGAGTCTCCCTTGGGACTCGTTCTGAGGATTACGAAGCCTCTCTTGGGACTCACTTCGGGGAGCATCGAGCCTCTCTTGGGCCTCAATCTGGGGAGCATCGAGCCTCCCTTGGCGCTCAATCTGGGGAGCATCAAAGCTTCCCAGGACCTCACCCAGGACCTCACGCAGATCAGGGGCAGCTGCCTGAACGGCCAGTCCCGCCCCGCCTTCAGGTGCATGAGATCTCGAAGACGTTTGGCGCGAGCAGGGCCCTGAACGGAGTCTGCCTCGAGGTCGCGCGAGGGGAGGTTCATGCGCTCGTCGGCCAGAATGGGTGCGGCAAGTCGACGCTGGTGAAGATCCTCTGCGGCTATCACCGCCCAGACCGCGGCGGATCCGTCCTGCTCGACGGCGAGCCCGTCGTGCTGCCGATCACGCCCGCAGCGATGCGACGACATGGGGTCTCAGTCGTCCATCAGGATCTCGGGCTGATCCCGAGCTTCACCGTCACTGAGAACATCCGGCTTGGACGGTTCCGCGCTCGGAGGCTGAGTCGCGCGATCGACTGGCGCTCGGAAGAAGAGCTCGCGAAGGCCTCCCTCGCGCTGCTCGGCGCGAGCATCGACCCTTCCGCAGAGGTGGACTCGCTCTCGGCGTTTGCGCGTGCGGAGGTCGCGATCGCGCGCGCGCTGCAGGGGCGGCCGAAGGGAGGCGGGCTCGTCATGCTCGACGAGGCGAGCGGCACGCTTCCGCAAGAGCCGCGCCTGCACTTTCACCTGCTGATCAGGGGCATCGCTCTCGACGGCGGCGCCGTGCTCCTCGTCAGCCACCAGCTTCAAGAGGTCCTTCAGCACGCCGACCGCGTGACCGTGATGCGTGAGGGCGAGGTTGCTGCCGCCGGTCTGCGCACGAGCGAGCTGTGCGAGCAGGATCTGCTCGCGCTCATCGCTCCGGGTGCGAGCAGGCCGTCAACCAGCGGCGGCGGCCGCCCCCGCCGCCGCCATCACCAGACCCCCAACGCCCCTGCCGAGGGCGGTGCCGACCTCGGCGCGGGGCCCTCCGTCACCGTCGATCGCCTCATCTCTGACACGCTCCGGGGGATCAGCTTCACGATCGAGCCTGGTGCGCTCGTCGGGGTGACGGGTCGTCCGGGATCGGGGTTCGAGGAGCTGCCGCACCTGCTCGCCGGCGCGAAGAGGGCGCAGGCTGGCACGCTCACGCTCGAGGGCGTCACCTACGAGCTGAAGCGCGGCCCACTGAGGGCGCTGCGCAGGGCCTCGGTTGCGCTTGTGCCGCAGGCGCGCGCCGCCGAAGGGCTCGCGCTCTCTGAGAGCGTGCTCGAGAACCTCACGCTTCCCCTGCTCTCGAGCCGCGGGCGGGCGCTGTTCACCGGGGCGCGCTGGCGGCGGCGGCTCGCTGAATCGGTGATTGAGGCCCTTCACGTGCACCCCGCGGATCCCAACGCCCCCGTGAAGACGCTGAGCGGGGGCAACCAGCAGAAGGTGCTCGTCGGCAAGTGGCTCTCAGCGCAGCCGAAGCTGCTGCTCGCCCACGAGATCAGCGAGGGAGTGGACGCCTGCGCAAAGGCGGACATCTGCGCCGCCCTGCAGCAGGCCGCCGCCTCCGGCTGCGCGGTGCTGCTCGCGAGCATCGACGCCGCAGAGCTCGCGGGCCTCTGCGACCGCGTGCTCGTGCTGCGTGACGGCCTGATCGGCTGCGAGCTCTCAGGGCACCTGCGCCCAGAGCGGATCCTCGCGGCCCTCGAAGGGGCGCAGGCGGAGCAGGTCGCGGCGTGAGCACGGTGAGCGAGTCGAGAGATGTGATGGCTTCGCACGCCGGGTGGGCCGGCGTGCTCTCGGTGTTGCAGCGGTTTGCGGTGATCGGGGTGTGGGGGACGATCATCGCGCTCTACTCAGCGCTCGAGCCCGGCACCTTCGACACGAGCGGCACCTTCCAGACGATCTTCGGCTCCCAGGCTGCGCTCGTATTCCTCGCGCTCGCCTTCCTGTGCACCGTGCTCGTCGGCGAGTTCGTCGACCTCTCCGTCGCCTCGATCCTCGGGCTCTGCGCGACACTGCTCGCCGTGCTGAACGTGACGGACCACGTCAGCCTTCCGCTGAGCTGCCTGATCGCGGTCGGCGCAGGCGCCGCCGCCGGCGCCCTGAACGGCCTCCTCGTCGTCTGCCTGTCGATCAACACGATCGTCGTGACGCTCGGCATGTCGACGCTCCTGTCCGGGCTTGCGCTCGCGATCTCGAACCTCACCCCGATCAGCGGGATGAGCGCCTCCTTCGGCAGGATCGCGCTGACGAGGCTCGCAGGGCTTCCGATCTCCTTCTTCTACGGCATCGCCCTCGCCCTCGTCTTCGCCTACATCCTCGGCGCGACGCCGCTTGGCCGCCACATCCGCTTCATCGGCGCGAACCGGGAGGTGAGCCGTCTCGCGGGGGTGAGCGTGAACAGGATCCGCTTCGGCGCGTTCCTGTGCGCAGGCGTGCTGTGCGGGGTCGGCGGGGTGATCGTCGCCGCAGGCCTCGGCGGGTTCGATCCCTCGACCTCGACGACCTACCTGCTGCCGACCGTCTCAGCCGTGTTCCTCGGCAGCGCCGCGATCTCCCCCGGCCGCTTCAACCCGCTTGGCACGATCGTCGCCGTCTACTTCCTCGCGACCGGGATCGTCGGCCTGGAGGAGCTTGGGCTCGCCGGCTGGATATCAGACGTCTTCTACGGCGCGGCCCTGATCCTGACTGTGACGTTGACGACCCTGCTCGGCCGGCGGCCAAAAGCGGCCCCACTCCGCCGCGGTGCGAAAGCCTCCGACCCGCTACGGCACTTCGACGAGGCCGAAGCGGGGCTTGGAGCGACCGGCGGGGCTGAGACTGGCGAGCGGGGCTGAGATGGCCGAGCGGGGCTGAGAGCAGCAAGCGACACGAACACGAGCGAACACGAGGAGAGAGACCATGAGAACGCGCCTTGCGATCATCACCACCCTCGCGCTGCTTGCCGCCGGCTGCGGCAGCAGCGCGCCGAGCAGAGAGAACGCCGCCCGGACTTCGAGCACCGGGGTTGCAGCGGCGAGGGCGCTCGTCGCCTCGCTGGAAAAGCCCGTCTCGCGCTTCCAGCCGCCCGGGCCGCGCATCGACGCCCGCGCGCTCGCGGGCAAGAGCGTCTGGTACGTGCCGATCTCGATCTCGACGCCTGTCTTCGCCGTTGCAAACAACTCCCTTCGCGAAGCCCTCGGAAGGGCTGGGGTGAGGCTGCACACCTGCAGCGGCAACGCCGATCCCTCTGCGACCGCCGCCTGCATCGAACAGGCGATCTCGAGCGGGGCATCTGGGATCGTCGTCGACGCGATCCCCGACGCGCTTGCACCAAACGCGTTCGCGAGCGCGGCAAGCCACCACATCCCGGTGCTGATCGTCGACCAACTGCCGCCCCGAGCGGGAGCCCCAGGCGCGGTCGCCGGGCATGGCGGCGACGCGCTCGCCTACACCCTCGAGCAGGACACAGAGCTCGTCCGCGACGAGGCGGACGTCGCGATCGCGCAGGCGGGCGGCAAGACGAGCGTGCTCGTGATGCCCTTCACCGACTCGCCCTCGACCCTCGCCTGGGATGCGGCGGCTGTCAGCCAGCTGCACAGGCTCTGTCCTGAATGCGAGCTCGCAAGCCAGAAGGTCGGGCTTGCGAACCTCCAGCTCGTCGCCTCCCAGACGAGCTCCGCCCTGCTCGCCCACCCAGACGTGAAGTACGTGCTGCCAGAGTTCGACGCCGTCCTCCAGGAAGTGCAGCAGGGAGTCCAGCAGGCGGGATTCGCAGGGAGGGTGAAGGTGATCACGGCGGCGGGCGACCTCGCCGGCCTGCAGGCGATCAGGTCTGGACGCCTTCAGGCGGACATCGGCCAGGACTTCCCCTATGAGGGCTTCGCCGATGCCGATGAGATCATGCGGATGATGCTGAAGGAGCCGATCGTCGAAGAGCACGTCCCAATCCGGCTCTTCGACGCTCACGACATCGCGGGCCTGCCTCTCACCGTCGCCGCAGAGGACTCTGGGCAGTGGTATGGAAGCAACGCATACATCGGGATGTTCGAAAGGCTGTGGGGCCTGCGCTGAGATCGAGCAGAGCCTGAGAGGTGGCGGTGCGCCCCTGCTCGCACTGTGTGAGCGCCCGCCGTCTCTCACCGCCTGCCCTGCGCGTGTATGATGCCTGCGCGTTCCGTGTGCGGTTCGCAACGATCTTGCGGCGAAAGGGCCTTCCGTGGTGAATCGTGGTCGGGATGTGGGCGTCTGTCGTCTCGCCTCTGCGGCGGCGCGGCGGATCGGTGGGCGCTCGCTTCGCCTGCCCGCCGCCCTGCTGTGCGCAGCTGCGCTGCTTGGCGCAGGCGCCGCGCCGGCGCTTGCGGCGAGGCCGGACAGCGGCCCCTCTCATCGGGGCGGCGGCAAAGGCGGAGGCACGGGGGGAGGAGGCGGCGAAACCGTGCCGGCGGGGACAGGGGTCGACATCTCCTATCCCCAGTGCGGCACGAGCTTCCCGCAGGGGCAGGCGTTCGGCATCGTCGGCGTCAACGGCGGGCTTGCCAACGACGCGAACGCCTGCCTTGGGCCAGACCCTGGATACGCTCAGAGTGAGCTCTACTGGGCCTCTGCGCAGTCGATAGGGGGCGTCAGCGGCCAGCCGGACGCCTCGCTCTACATCAACACCGCCGATCCAGGCAACGTCTATGACAACGCGCCGATCGCGGACTGGCCGAGCAGCGGCGAAGACGCGACCTATGGCTCCTGCTCGACCGAAGATGTGCGGCTGCGGGGCAGGACCTACACCGTCGGGCAGAACTCGGATGCCTGTGCCTGGCAGTACGGCTACGAACGCGCCCGCTACGACGTCAGCCTGCTCACCGCCGCCGCGGATGCCGTCAACGCGCAATCGCCCCCGACGATCGTCGGATCCTCCGCCCAGGGCTACCCCTGGTGGCTCGACGTCGAGACGGCGAACACGTGGCGCTCAGGCGCTGAAGGCGAGGCGATGAACCTCGCCGATCTGCAGGGTGTCGTCGCTGGGCTGAAGGAAGCTGGGGCGAGCGCGCTCGGCGTCTACTCCACCGAATCGCAGTGGGACCAGATCACGGGCGGCGCTTCGAGCCCAAGCGCCGGCTCGCTGTATCAGCTGGCAGTCTGGATCCCCGGCGCGAGCAGCCTGCAAGCGGCCATCGCCAACTGCGCGCTGCGCTCCTTCACCGGCGGCTCGGCGGTCTCGCTCACGCAGTGGGCCACGAGCACCTACGACGCAGACCACTACTGCCTCGCCTGAGCGCGCCTCGCTCGATCGCTCAGCGCCGCTGCCAGCTAGACTCCTCAGGGTCGATCCGCGGCATCGGCGGCGCTCGCGCTGCGGGGCCGTAGAGGTCGCTGCGCCCTTAGCTCAGCTGGATAGAGCGTCGGTCTACGGAACCGAAGGTCGGGAGTTCGAATCTCTCAGGGCGCGTGCCCCGGAACCCGTATGGTTATGCGGCTTTCGGTCGTTCTGGACTCGGCGTCAGCGGCCCGAAAATCCCGTGGGTACCACCCGTGGGTACCAATCGGAGCGGGAAATGCGCCGATGACCGCACGCGGCAGGGCGCTCAATCGCGCCTGGTCGGGCCTCAAACGGCGTCGTCGCTCACACGATGGCGCCCTCGGCCGCGGTGGGTGATCGCCAGGTAGGCGACGAGGATCGCGATCACGGCACCGAGCACCAGCGCGACCGGGCCGGCACCGAGGCGGAGCGCGCCGACGCTCCTCGGCTTGCCGGTCCAGTCCGCGAAGGAGGCGCCCAGCGGACGGGTGGCAACGTAGGCGAACCAGAAGGAGGAGATCGAGGAGTCTTCGGTATCCGGATGCGCTGCAGCGCGGTGTTTGACGCTACCGGAGCGAGTCCAACGCGGCGCTTGCCAATTCGCAGAAGCTGTGCCAGTAGTCCGCGCCAGGTTGGCGGCCTTCGTTGAGATGCACGCCGGCGTATCTCAGCGCGGGCTCTATCTCATCGGCGAGGTCGCGCGCGCGGCTGGCGAGCATGTACGGCGAAAGCTCATCGAGCGATGTGTCCTCCAGCCAACGCGCGAGTCGCCGCAGCGCGTAAAGGAGCTGCGGCCAGTCGCGATGAAAGGGAAGCTGGTCAGTCGTGAGTCCCATCATCGTGGCCCAGCGCTCCCGTTCCACGCCGTAGCGTATTTCGTTCCCGAACCGCGTGGCGATGATCACCCCGGCGGAATTCAATGAGTGCAGTGCCTCTTGAACGTTGCGTCGCGCATACCCGGCGGCATTCGCGATCACCTGCGTCATCACCTGGTTCATGGGGCGTCGCCAACCCGTCGTCAGGAGCACCCGAATCACCTCAGCGCGAGCGCCGACGCCAAGGATCTGACGGAGGCGGAACGAGAAGTTGACCGGCGCCAGCAGGTCGGGAGGCTGCGACTTCCCGCTCGGCTTCACCTCGGCCTTCAGCCATCCGTGCTGCAGGAAGCCTGCGTCCACCGGGCCGTGGATCGGGGTGATCGACCCTCGAAAGAACGGCTGCGCCTCCGAGCGATTCGGCTCTCGCGGCGGCTCCTTCCCAGCCAGCCGTGCCCGCGGCCGCCAGTGCGCCACTGAGGTCAGGAATGCATCGGCCAACGCGCGGTCCGCCGCGTCGTGGCAGAGGTTGCGCAGCCGTCGGACGCCGATCAGCGCTTCGTTTACGACCATCCAATCGGAGGCCTCCTCGAACAGGCGGGCATCTGCGCGGCCGACCTCGAGCGTGAACAGGAGAAGCGCCTCGGGATCCATTGCCCATCGGTCGCGCCGATCGCTCGATGCGAACACCCCCATCTGAGCCCATTGATCCCAGGCGAATCCCAGCAGCTGCGCTCGCACGTGCTCTCTAAGCTCCGAGATCTGCATCCTCGACTCCGAGATGTCGCAATGCCTCCTCGAGCATGTCACGGAACCCCTCGGACGGGTCGTGGCTCCGCGCCCACCGCGCGGCCTCGATGAGCTCCTGCGGTGTCGGCGCGAGCGCTCGAAGATCCTGCTCGTGCTTGCCTGGTCCCTGGTCCACGAGCGCGTACAGCTTGAAGTGAATCTGATCCAAGCGTGAGGCAAAATGGACCGTAAGGCCATCGCCGAGCGCTCGCGTCTGGACTCGGTCCAGGAATCCCTCCGGAAGCCCGAGGTCCATGAGCGATGCTGGTCCCGCGTTGAGCCAGTTCGACTGAAGGCCGAAGTCGCGCGCAACGCGATCGCGTGCGTCGATCAGCTCAGACGGAAGCGGGTCGGCCTTCTGCAACGCGCCGGCGTCGCTGAGAGCGACTACGTCAACATCCTTGGTCGGTCGGTCGACAAAGCCCAACGCGAGCAGTGCAGAGCCGCCCACGACGACAATCTCGTAGTGTCGTTCGCGGGAAGCGAGCTGCTCGGAAAGGGCGGCCAGCAGCTTGCCGGCACGGTCGGAAGTTGTGATGTCAGTCATCCTGAGTCGAGATGATAGACATCGTGACTTGGGACGATGAACATCTTGCAAGCATCCTTGCAACCAGCGCTCCGCGCGCTGCAGCGACGCCGTGCGCCGATCGCGGCCTGCGCACGCCGGTAGTGTCGGCGCAGCGCCGAGTCATCGAGCCGGCGACAGAGCGCGTTATAGAAGACGAGATCGGCGGAGCTCCTGAAGTGCTCGCGCCTGCTTACCCGGTCCAGCGCCGCAGCGGCCTGGTCGGCGCGGGCACGCAAAATCCCGCGCCGGCCGGCCGCAACGCGTAACGATCGATCGACATTCGCGGGAGTAGGTGCCCTCGCAGAGCGGCGAGGAGTGCGTGCCCTGGATAGCAGCCTGGCAGCGGTTGGCCGTCGGGACGCCGCTGTGCCGCCACCGCGAGCTACAGGTGGCGCCGAGGTCGCCGCAGATACACCAGTCGGAGACGGACGGGATCTGCCGGCAGGCCGAGCGTGGCCTCTCCGTGGCTCGCGTGGAACTCAGCATCCGTCTGGAGACGCTCCGCGAACGCAGCCGTCAATGACGAACGACCGACTGCGCTCAACCGGTTTCCCGGGGCTGCAAGTCGGTCGCCTACGGCCAAGACCGGGCGTAGCCGAAGTCCCAGACCGCAGGTAGCAGTCTAGTCGATTAGCCGGCCGGCCACCGCGATAGTAGACCTCTCTTTATGAGAAGCACTACAGATCGATGCTGTAAGGCTGAAACAGATTAGGGACTACTATAGACATTGCTAGGACTTGTCTATTTGCGCGCTGGAATATGTGCACTATGATGCCGACCCGATGGTTGCAAGCTCACTCCCAGCATCATCGCTCAGCCTTGCGCCCGACCATCCGACGGCGACCCTGTTCCTCGACGAGACTGGCGTCGTGGATCAGCGGGATCGATACTTCGGAATCGGCGTGCTCAAGCTCGTCGACGCGGCACAGCTGATCCGGGACGTACAGCACCTCCGTGACCAGCATGAGTTCCGGGAGGAGCTGCACTGGTCGACATTCGACAAGGCCCCCTCGCGCGGTAGCTCTCGTCGGCTTGAATTCGCCAAGAACGTGATGGACCTGTTCTTCGCCGCCGACGAAGTCCACTTCTGCTGTCACATAGCCGACCAGCAAAATGGCGATGTCCGCGCCCAGTTCAAAGGACACGCTCATGCCGGCGAGCGGGCGTATGAGCAGCTCGCCTTCAGAGTCCTGCGCGACGTGATCGACGAGACGGAGGTCGTCGCGATTCTCGCGGACCGCAGGAGCACCTCCTCGGCTGTGGCTTTCGAGCGCGACCTCAAGCGCTCGATCAACACTGCGCAAGGCCGACTCGCGGTCGCCAGTGTCTGCCGCATCGACTCGCGCGCAACCGATGCTTTGCAGGTAGTTGACCTCCTGCTTGGTGCCGCCACACTCGACCTTCGCCAAGGTCGCACGGAATCCGGCAGTCAGAAGCAGTTGCTGCTAGAGCATCTCTTAGGCCACTGCGGATGCGCAAGCTTCCGGCCGGACGGCCGAAACGATCCAAGAGGACGCTGGCGAGTTCACCTCTTGGGCAAGCCGCGTAAGACAAGACGTGGGAGTCGTGGCAAATCGTCCCGGTAACGAAGCGGCGACGTTGCTGCTGATTGGTCACGGTGGACGTAGAAGCTTCGTGCCCATTGCTCGGGGATTCCTCCAGCGCCGAACGCCGGGGGGTGGGCCAGGTCCACTTGCGTGGTTCGTCAGGTCTCACCGAGGCAGCGCCTTGCGGCTGTATCTGCTCGCCCACGCGTTGGCGAGCGCTCCCCCGTACGACATTGCGCTTCCGGCGCGGACCTGGGCCGCCGCGCTCGGTCTTCCAGCCCGTGCGAGCTCCCGCGTGTCGGTCTCGAGCTCGATCGGCTGGCTGGAGCAGCATCGCCTCTTGCGAAGCAGACGCGACGGGCGGCTGCGCCGAATCTGGCTACTCGACGAGACCGGCTCGGGCGACGACTACCAGCACGGCGGAGAAGCAACGAGACAGGCCGACTACTTCAAGCTTCCGTACCACTTCTGGTTCGAGGGTTGGAGCGAGCGGCTGGAACTGCCAGCGATCGTCGTGCTTCTCATAGGCCTATCACTGCGTCAGCCGTTCAAGCTTCCGTACGATCGCGGGGCAGAGTGGTACGGGATCTCGCGCGACACGATTCGCAGAGGCCTACACCAGTTGCGCACGCACGAATTGCTGACCGTACGCTCGGCGTGGCGAGCAACCTCTCGATCGCCCACGGGAGCGGCTGAGGAGCGCCGGTACACACTGACTGGTTCATTCGCGGCAGCGCACAGGCGGGCACGTCCTGCGGCGCCGACCCAGCTCGCGCCAGCCGACTGACTGCGATCGCCGCCGAGACCGAAGCGGTGCGGCGGAAAGCCGCTTGAAAAGCTTCGTCATAAACGCGAGCACGCTGCTCTCCGACATCGCACACAGAGACAGCGGACACCCACCAACGAGCTCTCACAGCAGGTGGACCGATGAACGGGGTCCGGCCACAGGTTGCATCACATCACGCGGTGATGATTGATTCCCACGGCCGGGCAGATCAGATCGAAGCTCGCATCTGTGGTCAGAAGCGTCTCCTCCGGCGCGCACTCCAGCGCGATGCAGATGTCGCCGCCAAGCCCGGCGGCCCCCCAGCATGCCTTCCCCTTGCTGTCGGCGGTCGGCATTCGGTCGAGGATCTCGCTTGCGTTCGTGCCCATCTTTCTGTCCTGTGCTCGCGATGAGTCCTGAAGCTCCCGCGCAGCGGCCTTGGCTCGCTCACTCTGCGCGGCCAAGAAGGCGTCCTGGGAGCAGATGCTTTCGGTCTTCTTGCAGCGGCTGTCGTGCGACCACTGACCGCTGTTCGGGTCCTGGACGGCGGATCGTCGTGCGATTGGGCAGTCCGTGCCGTCGCGAATGGTCTCGACCCCTGTCTTGAACAACGCCTTCGAGCGAACGCGGAGGAAGTGGCGTGCGCGCATCTCAACTGCCCGCAGGTCCGTGTCGGAGCCGAGCAGCCACTCCGTCACCACCCAACGGTGTGACGGCTGCCGCCCCTACCCCTGTCTGAGGTGGGCGACCAGATCTTCGCGACTCTCTGCGACGGCGAGCGCGTTCAGAAGCGCCGAGCATGCGTCGAGCACGATCGAGTTCCACTCGCGCAGCACCTGGGAGGAGGTTGCGTGGCCGCCCCCGCGCAGCAGTCCCTCGAGTGCAGTCCGCCGCGCGACGTCTCCGCCGTGCCGCTCAATTTGGACGCTCGTGTCCAGGTGGAACCTGGGTTTCTGCCTCTCAGCGAGCAAGTGGCGCGCCGGTAGAGGCGGGAGCCAGGTTCCAGCCTGCGGAGATCAGTTCGATCGCGAGGTTCTCCTCGGCCTCCTGGCTGACGAACGGGTTGGTCAGCAGCGAGAGACCGCGCTGCAGGACCCCCACCGCTCCCGTCTCGAGCGTGGGCTCGGAGGGCGCGGTGAAGGTCAAAGCGTCCGCCAGGGTCAGAAGCACCGTTGCGTGCCGCGCGTGGCTGGTGTCGCGCAGCCTCACCGCGTCGCGCTTCAAGATCGCAGCGGCTTCGAGCCATTCTCCAGCGACGGCCTCAGGCGGGGAGGCGACATTACGGAGCGCGGCCATAGACCGGTGCAGTCGGCTCTCGCCGCCGGCAGTCCTTGGGTGGTATGCGAACCTGAAGGAGTCGCTGCCGGCGCCGCGTTCGCCTGGCATGACTTCGAGCGCTCCTCTCGGAGTCGCCTGCGCTGGTGCGGGTCCAGGATTCGAGGCGCTTGGCGCGCCCGTCATTGGCTGTGCCGCCCACTTGGGCGCGGGATCGGGCGTTGGTTCCAGCCCGAACGGCTCATCGCCTGCAGCGACGGGCAGGCCATCCGGTTCAAAGTCCACTTGGTGTCGCGGGTGCGGCAGGTCGATGACCGTCATGCGTTCAATGCCCCAGTCAACCAGTCTGCCGCACGCCGCAGCAACCTGCGGTTGCTCTCGACGCAAGCGGACAGGCGAGCTGGCGCCTGGTCGGCGTCGAGATCTTCCCCGGCATGCACGTAGTCGAGATCGAGAAAGAGGCACTGCTCGGGGTAGCTGTCATCGCGCTGATCGCGCAGCAGCTTCTTGATCTGCTCGGCCTTCATCGGGCCGAACCGCATCGTGATTCGGGGATCGCCTCCGAGGAACTCCATCACCCAGCCGGCGTCGCTCGGCGGTTTCCCCACCACCTCGGCGAGGCGTTGCGCCGGTGCGATCAGCGATCGCGCGAGGGTGTCCCGCAGCTCCTCAAACGAGTCTGTGGGCGCCATGTCGTAGGTTTGCACCTCGACTCGGGCGACCCGCGGGCCTCCCAGGCGCGCCAGCGCCAGCTTGAAGAATCTCATCAGGTCCGCCTGCACCTCCTCGAGCTCGTCGAAGTTCTCGACGGATGCGAGCGCCTGCGCGGTGCCGATGCGGTACTGCGCGCTCGTGTGCCCGCCGAACGCTTCGATCGCCCCGGAGGCCTCTGCTTGGTGGATGACGGGCGCCGCCTGTTCCACTTCCTTCTGTGGCTCTGACCGTGTGAGTTGGGCGGGCTCGCGGACTCGAGACGAGCCGAGGTGCGCAGCACCGAGGCGAGGATCGCGTCTGGCGCGCCTTTCAGGATGGGCTGCTCCAAGAGACGGCGACGAAGTCGAGCGAGACCGAGAGGGACGACGGGCTCGGCGGACCCGAGGCATGAGAGGAGAGCCCGCCTCGGGGCAACCGCAGGGCAGCACCGCCGCCGGCGTCGACCGCGAACGACGCCTCCAGGCCACGGGCGAAACCGCATGAGAAAGCCAGATCACCCAACAGCCGCGAACCTCGCTGCGCCTCCTGGATAACCCCGAGGGACTACACGCTGGCAGGGAGCAGGCTAGACCGCAACCATCCGAAAAAGGGGAGGAGGTGACCCAGCTCCAAGCCGGCTGAGCCCCGCAACCACCCGCCGACGAGGCGTTACACCACCACCTACGACTTGACTGCCGCTCCCGGCCCACCGGCTCAGCGTCCCGAGGCTTGTCAATACGTTGCTGTCGGGCGGCAGGAAGAAGTCGTCGCCTCTCGCCTTCGCCCACTCAGCCAGGTCATCATCGCCGCCGATCAGCTCGTCCCGAACCTTCTCGACCGAGGACACGGTGCCGCTCGCGTGCTCGGTGTCAAGCCACTCCCAGAAGGCCGGGCAGAAGTCGAAGCCGTAGTGCAGGTTCTTCGCCTGGATGAAGATGTTGCTGTCGAGCAGGTACGGCATCAGGCCACTGTCATCTGGGCTGCCAGCTCGTTGAAGGTGGACATCTTCTTGAAGCCGAGCATGCCGAACGCGTCTCTGCGCTTGGGGGCCGTCTCCGCGCTTGGGGGCGGTCTCTGCGCCCTGAGGGCGCCGTGGGTGCGGCTCCTCGCGGAGCGGCCGCTTCGGCAGGGCACGACGGTCTGCGCCTGCGCGGTCGTGCCGTCCGTGAAGCTGAAGGTCGCTGAGAAGGGAAAGCCGGCCTTCGGGCAGCGGCGCGGCAGCAGGATCCCCTTGGGGTGGAAGGCGTGGAGATGCCCGTGCCTGCGCTCGTGGTAGGTGAGGTGGCCGCCTATGCTCACGTGCGCTTCGGTGACGGCGATGTCCGGGCCTTCAGGGATGCTTTCGATCCTCGGCACCGTGATCTGAAGGCGGCCAGGGTAGAGGATCGTCGGCATCACGATCCGCTCCGATACGGGGTAGGCGCCCGTCGCGCTGATCAGCATCTGGATGTAGCCGTGCGCAGATGGGCCTGCGATCAGGGCGATGCTTGCGGCCTCTTCATCGACTTCTGGGCCGATCTGAAACTTTGCGAGCGCGCTGCCGCGCCCCATCAGCGAGTTGCCTGGGCAGGCCCTCGGCCCGCGCACCCGCAGCGTCTTCGGATTGCAGTGGGCGAGCCCGAGCTCGGTGCTCGCAAGCCCGAGCTTCCGCGGGTAGCGGAAGGTGATCGCTGTGAGCGCGGAGGGCAGTCCGCCTCCGACCGCCTCGATCTGGAAGCCGAGCGAGAGAGCGGTGGGCCTGCCGAGCTCGTAGGGGGAGAAGCCCGCCTCGATCTGGGCGAGCTGCTTCGCGGAGGCGGCTGCGGGCAGCCCGAGTGCGAGCAGCGGCGCAAGCAGGGCCGGCAGCACGGCGAGCGCGAGGCGCGCGAGGGTGCGGGGGCGCCTCACCAGCTCAGCTGGCCGATCGCCTGCATGTCGATCGCGTAGCCGTGGCGGTGGAAGACCCCGTAGAGGTGGCCAGAGCCGGCGGCGTGGGCGTAGCGCCCGCGGCCGCCGGTGATGTGCAGCACGCCCTCGAAGCTCGGGACAGGGCTCGTCGGGTTGTGCAGCAGGCAGGTTGCGCTGCCGTAGATCGCGCCGCCTGCGGCAGAGATCGTGAAGCTCGCCCTCACGTGGGGGCTGCCGTCGTAGAGGAAGCGGACCTTCGCGCTGCCAGGGAGCGTGCCGGAGATGCGCCCGCCGTCATAGATGCTGCTCGCGCTGTCTGAGAGGAAGTGCAGGGAGGCGGAGTCGCGCACATACAGACGGTGTGGGGTTGAGGTTCGCCGCGCGCCGCGCAGGGTGCGCGCGGCGGCGGCAGGTGCGAGCGCGGTGAGGGCCGGCGCGAGCGCGAGGGCGAGGGCGGCGCTCAGCACGGCGGCGGTGCGCAGGAGGTCGACGCCATCTTCGTGATGATTGCACGAGCCCCTACTCATCGGCGAGCGCGAGGGTGGGGTTGACGCGGGCGGCGAGCGCGCCGGGGAGCGCACTTGCGGCGATCGCGGCGGCGAGCACGAGCGCAAGCAGCTGAAGCGGGCGGAGGCTCGCGGCGGGGCTTGCGAGCGGGAAGCCCGTCACGTGGCGCAGGAAGACGTCGATCACGACCTCGCCGTAGAAGCCGGCGATCGCACCGCTTACGCACCCTGCGCCGAGCATCAGAAGCGCTTCTGTCAGCAGGAGCCCCAAGAGGCTTGCGCGGCGCGCGCCGAGGATGCGCAGGCTTGCGAGGCTTGCGCGCCGCTGCCAGATCGCGGAGGCGAGCGCCGCCGCCATCGCGATGATCGCGGCGATCAGCAGCATCGTCGAGACATCCTCGAGCTGCGCGAGCCCTTCGCTTGCGAGCGCTTCGATGTGGCGAGCGCGCGCGGCGGCGAGGGAGACTTCGAGGCCGCTGTGCCGGGGCAGCGCTCCCTCGATCTCACGGGCTGCGGCGGCAGGCGCTGCGCCTGCTCGCAGCTGCACGCCGAGCGCGGTCGGGGCGCTCGTGCGCCAGTAGCGCTGATAGTCGGCGGCGCTGATGAAGATCACGCCAGGCGGCCAGGCGAGGTTCGTGCTCGTCGCGGCTATCTCGAAGCTGTGCCTGCCCGTTGGGGTCGGCAGCTCGATGTGCCCGCCGATCCCGACGCCGTGTTCGGCTGCGATCTGGCGGGAGATGACGACGTGGCCGCCCTGCCTGAGTGCCGCAAGGGCTTCGGCGAGATCTCCGCCTGCGATCTGGGTGGCGAGCACGTGCGCGTCCGCGCCTGGCGGGCGCGCGATCACCCACACGCGCCTTGCGCCGAGCTGCATGAAGCCGCCCTGGAAGCGCTGCACAGATGCGACGCCGGGCAGCGCCGAGAGCACGGACCGGCAGCCTCCATCGCGTGCGGCGGCGCACAGATCACCGGTGCTCTGGAAGCTCTCCACCGCCTGGTTGTCGCCAGGGTTGGAGATCCAGATGGAAGCGTCGGCGACGTAGCTGCGCGCGAAGGATCTGATCCCAGACAGCAGGTTCTGCCTCGCGCCGCCGAGCGCGATGCTGCCGAACAGGGCGACCGCGCCCGTCGCCGCGAGCGCGAGCGAGCGGATCGTCGTCGCACGCAGGCTCGAGAGCGCGAGGGGCAGGATCGTGATCCGAGGCAGGCGCTCTGCAGCTGCGCTCGCCAGCTGCAGCACGGCGGCGAACAGCAGCGGCAGCGCAAGCACAGTCGCCAGCGCGAGCAGCGCAGTGGCGGCGATCGCCGCGGACGGCAGCGCGAGCCACAGCCCGCTCGCACCCGCGAGCGCCGCCGCCGCGGCGCTCGCGAGAACCATCCGAGAGCGCTCCCCGAGGGCGTGGCCAGGGTCCGCGTCGGTCGCGTAGATCGCGTCCGAGGCACGGGCTCTGCGCAGGTCGAGCAGCGGCAGAGCCGCGGCTGCACTCGTGGCCGCGATGCCGATGCCAAGCGCGAGCAGCAGTTCGGCCGGCTGCACGACCGTCTGACCCGAGAGCGTGAAGGCCTCCGCGAGGTAGCGCGTCGAGTCGTGAAAGACGGTGATCGACAGCAGCCACCCGGCGCCGACGCCAAGCAGCGAGGCGGGGACCGCGAGGCACAGAGACTCGAAGCAGGCGAGCGCCACGATGCTCGCTCTGCCTGCGCCGCAGAGGCGCAGGTCGGCGATCGTGCGCCGGCGCTCAGCGACCGTCAGCAGCATCGCGTTGAATGCGAGCAGGAAGCCGAGCAGCGCACCGATAGCGGCGAACAGGCCGCTTGCGAGGCCGCTCGGCCCGAGGGCCTGATCCAGCGAGGCGATGTCCTCGTTCGCCGGCGCGACTTCGAGGCCCGCGCCTGCGAGGCGCTGCAGCTCGGCGCGCACGCGCGCGCGCTGCCCTGGGGCGGTGAGAACGAAGATGCGGCTGACGCGACCTCGCAGCCCCGCCAGCTGCTGCATGCGGGCAAGCGGCATCACCGCGGCGTAGGCGCCCGCTAGCGCGCCCGCCTGCCTCTGGCCGAGCACGGCGGTGAGGCGGAGGGGCTCGCTGCGGCCGCGCAGCGACAGCGTGACGGTGATCGGCCCGCGATGGGCGCCGGCGATCCCGAGCTGCTCTGCGGCCGCCCTGCTCAGTCCGATCCCTCTGCCAGAGAGCGCGCCGATCGGCAGCGTTTCGGCGAGCCCGTCGAGCACGGCGAGGCGCAGGTCAGCGCCGGCGAGCTGCAGCCGTGCCTGGCGGTGATCAGGTGCTGTGACGCTCGCGGTTGCTTCGAGCAGCGGCGCGGCGCGCCTGACCCCAGGCAGCGACTTCACGCGGGCGAGCAGCGATTCTTCGAAGCCTTCATCGCTGCGGGCGCGGATCTGCAGGCTCGCGGGGCCGATCACGACGTGCACGACGCGCGCGGCGGAGGTGGAGATGCTGCGCTCCGAGATCACCGCGGAGAACACGAGCGCGACCGCGACCGTCAGGCCGATCGCGGCGAGCAGCTCCTGCAGGCCGTGGGCTCGCAGCCGCCGCCGGTAGAGGTGGACGAGCGCTGAGGGCCTCATCTGCGCTGCCAATGCGCGGCACCGTCTGCGACGCCGCCCGCGCCACCGCCTGCGACACCGTCTGCGGCACAGCCCACAGCACGGTCTGCGGCGTCCCCGCCGAGGCCGTCTGCAGGCTCTGCCCGCCTCAGCCTGCCGTCGCGCATCTCGAAGCTGCGGTCGGCGAGCGCGGCCGCGGAGGTGTCGTGCGTCACGAGCAGCACGCCTGCGCCCTGCTCGCAGGCGAGCTTGCGCAGCAGCTGCACGGTTGCGATGCTGCTCGCGCTGTCGAGGTGCGCGGTCGGCTCGTCGGCGAGCAGCAGCGCTGGGCCGCTGATCAGCGCTCGTGCGATCGCGACCCGCTGGCGCTCGCCGCTCGAGAGCTGCTCCGGCGGGTGGTGGAGGCGGTCGGCGAGGCCGAGGCGCGCAAGCAGAGGCAGCGCGCGGGCACGCGCTCTGCGCGGCGGCACGCCGTCTAGCAGCAGCTTGACAGTCGCGTTCTCCAGCGCAGAGACCCGTGGCATCAGGCGCGTGCTCTGCGTGATCAGGCCGAGCTGTCGTCGCAGCAGGCGCGCACGCGCCCTCTCGTCGAGCTGCGCAAGCGGTCGGCCTTCGAGGCAGATCTCGCCGCTGTCGGGCTGGAGCAGGGCCGCGATCAGCAGCAGAAGCGTCGTCTTGCCGGAGCCGCTTGGACCGTGGATGCACAGCATCTGCTCCCGCTGCAGCGTGAGGTTGACGTGATCGACGGCGCAGATCTGCTCGCCCGCGCTGCAGTGGCGCTTCACGACCTCGTGCACCGTCAGCAGCGTCATACCGCCGCGCGCAGCGGGATCACAGGCGCCGGCTGCCTGCCGGCGCCGCCGCGCAGCCTCCCGCCGCCGAGCGTGTAGGCGGCATCGGCCTCGGAGAGGCCCGTCGACTCCGCGGTGCTCGCGAGCACCGCGACCCCTTCGTCTGCAAGCGAGCGGATCAGGGCGAGGATGCCGTCGCGGTCTGCGAGGTCGACGCCGGCTGTCGGGTCGTCGATCACGATCAGCTTCGGCTGCAGTGCGAGCGCCCGCGCGATCGCGACGCGCACCGCCTCGGCGCTGCTCAGCTCGCTTGCGCGCATCCTCTCGCAGTGGCGCGCTTCGGCGCGCGTGAGCGCGGCGAGCGCCCGCTGCCTCGCCCTGCGTGCCGGAACCCAGTGGGAGAGCGGGCCGATCGTCGCATGCTCGAGCGCGGTCACCCCCTCTGTTGCGCGCAGCATCCGCTGGCAGTATGCGACGCCGGTGCCAAGCTGCCGCCTGCCTGCGCGCGCGAGCCTGCCCTCGCTCGAGAGCTCCACCCCGTCGAAGCGGACGGTGCCGCCGTCTGGGGGCTCGATGCCCGCGGCGATCCGCAGCAGCGTCGAGCGCCCGCAGCCGCGCAGCCCCCACACCACCGCAAGCTCGCCATCATCGATCGCGACGCTCACGTCCTCGAGCACGATGCTCGCGGGACGCTGCCCGAAGCGCTTGTGGACGTGGCAGAGCTCGAGCAGGCTCATCGCCTGCTCCGTGGAGCGCTCTGCAGCTCGCGACGGGCGTACTGCACCCAGGCGAGCTTCGCGCCGATCGCGAGGCGGCTCTCCTCGGCGATCAGGTTCTCGGCTGCGGTCGGCGGCCGCGGCCGGCGGCCGTCTGCATCCGCCGCCACCGCCTGCAGAGGGCGATCACGTCCTATCGAGGTGCTGCTGCCCGCCGCAAGCCACGCCCGCTCGCAGCGCTCGAGCACGCTCGCAAGCACCTCCTGCTCGCCTGCGAGCGCCGCAAGCGCGAGCACGAACACCTCCTCGCGGTGGCGCTCCTTGCAGACGTGGCCGACGAGCCACTCCTCGTACTCGGCGAGCCCCTCCTGCGTCGCCCTGTAGCGGGGCTTCGGCTGGCGGCCTTCCCGGCTGCCCGGTATCTCCTCGACGAGGCCCCGGTCCTTCAGCGCGGTGATCGCGGTGTAGATGTGGCGCACGCTGCTGACCTGCAGCGCCGTGCCATAGCGGCGCTCGAAGCGGTGCGCGAGATCGTAGGCGTAGCTTGGACGCTCGATGATCACCCCGAGCAGCGCCCAGTTGACCGGCGATCGCATCTGCGTCGCCTCGTGACGGTGCTCCCCCTTGCGCCTCCCCTCCGCCATGTGCCGAGAGTAGCCGATGGCGAGCGCTGTTGGAAGGGTGAATGGGGCAGAACTGTTGCAAGACTTACAGCGTTGTAACTCTTGCAACAGTGGGATGAGGTGCGGCGGTGCGGGGCAGCGGGATGAGATGCGTCCGCGCCGGGATGTTGGATCAGATGCGGCGGCGGCCGGCTCTCGGTGGCGGCGTCAGAGCTGAGGCAGGGTGACGCGATCGCGGCAGAGAGCGCGGCGGCGTGGACCGGGGCATCGAGCGCCACAGCTCGCTCGAGGCTGACCCTCGCGTGCCGCATGTGAGGCGGCGATCCTCATGATAGAGTTCATGAGCATGAAGCGCCGCGTGAGAATCTCGAAGGGCGGGCAGATCTCGATCCCTGCGCCGATCCGGCATCGCTGGGGCACGAGCACGGTGATGCTCGACGACGAGGGTGGTCGCCTCATCGTCGAGCCTGCAGCGGACGACCCGATCGCGGCTGCTGAGGGCGCGCTCGCGGGGGAGCTCGGCGGGCTCGACTCCAGGCGCCTGCGCAGGGCCGCGCGTGAGGACGAGCGCATCGCGCACCGGGCTCGCCGAGTCGTGTGAGCACCATCCTCGATGCCTACGCGCTGATCGCGTTCCTCGCCGGAGGTCCTGCGAGCCCGCTCGTCCGTGGGATCCTGCGCGAGGGCGATGCTGCGGTCGCGACGGCGAACCTCGCAGAGACGCTCGACGTCTGCCAGCGGCGTCATCGTCTGCCGATCTCGCGCGCGATCGAGATCATCGATCCGCTGCTCGAGGGGCCGCTCACCGCCGTTGCGCTCGACGCAGCGATCGCCCGGCGGGCCGCGGAGATCCGCGCGAGGCACTATCACCGCGCGCAGCGGCCGATCTCCCTTGCCGACGCGGTCCTGATCGCCTCGGCGAAGCCCGGCGACCGAATCGCGACCGCCGACCCGGACGTGCTCGCGATCGCGCGGGCCGAAGAGCTCGAGTCGATCGCCCTGCCCCACGGCAGCTGACGGCGATCGGCTCCTGGCGAGCGATCTGAGTGCGTCTCGCCTGGGATGGCTCTCTGAAGGTGCTTGGGCTTCGGGGGCACGCGTGCGCAGGTGGAGCACTCGTGTGGATGATTGGTGTATGAGCCTGGTGCGGACGAACATAGAGATCGAGGACGCCTACGTGGAGGTGATCATGGAGCGCTACGGCCTGAGCACGAAGAAGGCTGCGGTCGACCTCGCGTTGCGTCATCTCGCCGGCCAGCCGATGACGCGAGAGCAGGCGCAGGCGATGCGCGGCGCGCACGCGATCGCCGATGTGCCGGACGATGCGCCGCCGCGCGCCGCGTGATCCTCGCCGACACCTCAGCGTGGGTGGAGTACGACCGTGGCAGCGGCAGCCGCGCCGAGCGCCGCATCACGCAGCTGATCCGCACGGATCGCGACCTCGCGGTCACCGAGCCTGTGCTGATGGAGGTGCTTGCCGGGGCGAAGGACTCAGGCAGGGAAGCGGACCTGCGCCGGCTGCTGCTGCGCTTCCATCTGCTGCGCTTCGATGCGGTCGTCGACTTCGAGGCGGCGGCGAAGCTCTACCGTCGCTGCCGCTCCGCCGGTGTTAGACCACCTGGCATGATCGACTGCATGATCGCGGCTGTGGCGCTGAGGACGGGTGCGAGCCTGTTGAGCTGGGACGCGGACATGGATCGTCTCGCCTCCGTCGCGGGTCTCGAGCTCGACCGAGCCTCGCTGCGCGCCTGAGGCGGCTGGGGTCGCAGCGCCCGCATGCTGCGAAGCTTCAGGCCGCGCAGATCGCGGGGCGGCAGCGCGGCCTTGGGGTGTCGCTCATCTGTCGTTGCCCAGCCTCAGATCGCAGCGTTCGATCAGCGCCGTCTTCCCGCGGCTGGGGTCTCATGCAAGCCTTACAACGTTGCAAGGCGTGCATTGTGCGCGCACTCGACCTCGTCCATGATGCGCCGTGCCCGCCACGCACCCGCGGGCCAGAGGATGCCCGATCGGGGGAAACGAGACAGCAGGAGGGGTGGAGATGCACCACAGAGCAGCGAGGTTCGGTGGCGAGCGGCGCGGCGAGGCGGAACCTCGCGGCGCCAGTGGGCGGGCCGCCCGCCGGTGGGGATCTGCCGTCGCAGACGCGCTGCCCCGTCTGCCCCAGGCGAGGCCGATCCTCTGCTTTCTCGCGCTCGCCCCGGTCCTCGGCGCCGATGAGGCGCTCGCAAGCCTTGCGTCCCTGCGCAGCGGCACCGCGCGCGCTGCGCATCGCTCGCACGCGGCGCGCGCAAGATACGAAAAAATACAATGCAAAACCACCTCAGGCAGCGGCAAGCTCGAAGGCGGCAGTCCCGGCAAGGTGCGCCTCGAATCCGAGAAATACACCGAATGTGCTGGCGCGCCGTGCGAGGTCGTGAACAAAGCGACTACGCAGGACCCCAACATCAAAGGCGAACCAGTGCGGGAAACATCAACCGAACGTAAAGCACTCGTCAAGTTCGTCGGCGCGGGCGCTGGTCAGCTTTACGTGAAAATCAAGCTGGAAGGCCTTTTCTGCTCAGCTAAAGCACCCGTTGCCGGTGAAGTTCTGGGGCGGCTGTTGCCCGCGGCGGCAGAAGTCGCCAAAGGCGAACTTGTATGCCCGGACCCCGCACTCACAAAATACTGGACCACCGACACCGCCAGCGGCGGCGGCAAATGCGTTGCCCCCACAACGCGGGAGGAACATAACATCAAACAAATCGCCTACAACGCAAAAGCAGCAACGTACCACGCCGAGGAAGAAGTGGAACTAGTTAGCAAAGAAGTGGTCGGCGTTTTCCAAGCGCCAAGACCTGTTAGATACGATCTAGTGCAAACGGGCGGGCGCGGGATGCCGCGTCCCGCGCCCGCCCCACGCACAGTATGCCGTCGCCGCACCGTGCGCTGACGCTGACGCCCAATGGTCACCCACGTAACCGGAAAGTAACATCATCCAATGCATACACTGCGCAAAACCCCTCACGCACTGTCGCATCTAATACCGCTGTCGCTCGTTGCGCTGGGATCGGTCCTTTTGACCTCACTGTGCGCTCCTCGGTCTGCGCTCGCGAGTACGGGAGGCTGCCCCAATAGCGCCCTCGTCGGTGAGCGAGGATATCTTCCGAACTGCCGCGCGTACGAACTCGTATCACCAACCTTCACGTCGGGCTTCATTGTAGGTCAGACGACCAGGCCTCCACTCCGCTCTCCAAATGGCCTGCGGGTCATCGCGGAAAGTGCAGGTTCGTTCAGTGGCGATGAAAGCGGCGTCGTGTTTTCGAAACTGTACCAGATGGAACGCAAAATGACGAGCAGCGGGTGGACAACGACCGCGATTACGCCGCCGGCATCTTTTCACCCAAACAGCCCACTGACCTTTGTCGACGCCAGCTCGACACTAGATAAGACCCTATGGGCGGAAATCATTCCGGCTGGAGCGCCTCCCGAAACCCTTCGCGCTTTCTATACGCGGGACTCCACCGGGAGGTTAGAAGAAGTCGGACCCATCGTGGCGAAAACCACGGTATTGCAGAGTAACCCCAGACATTATCAGAACAACTGGCAATATGAAGGAAGCTCGACAGATCTGCAGACCGTTTTTTACAGCGTTGAACGGGGGAGCGTACTCGAAGAAGCGCGCGCAATCGGGGAAGGCAACGGCAGTCGGGTTACAAATCCTTTGTGGCCCGGGGATACCACTATTGAGGGAGGATCGCTTTACGAGTACGTGGGAACTAAAAATACTGAACCGACGCTTGTCGGCGTCAGACAGCAGCCCACGGGGGGCCTGCACAGAAACGAAAACGCGGAGCTGATTTCCCAGTGCGGCGTAATGCTCGGCTCAAGAGCGGACAAGTACAATGCGGTGGCGGCGTCCGGTGAGCGGGTGTTTTTCACGGCCGAGCCAAGATGCGAACAAAGGGGTTACGTCAAGAATCCCGCCACCGGTGAATACGAACTCAAGACGTTTACAGGCGCAGGGCCGGAAGTTGCGGAATTGTGGGCGCGGCAGGCCTACGAACCGGCCGTGCCGATCTCTGAGCCGTCGAAGGAGGACTGTCCCGAATGCCAAACGTCTGGCGAAACGCCGCTGCACGAAGCGGTGTTTCAGGGTGCGTCGGCCAATGGCGAAAAGGTGTTTTTCCTTACTGAACAGGAACTGTTGAGGGGCCAAACGGGCCTGAATCTTTACGAGTATAACTTCGGTGTAAACGCCGGACAGACGCGCATAAGCCTTGTGTCCATGGGCTCCAGCGAACCGCGCGTACAGGGCGTGGTGCGGGTCGCCGAGAACGGAGCGCGGGTGTACTTTGTCGCGGAAGGCGTGCT
>JAJYUP010000098.1 GCA_021792455.1 Actinomycetes bacterium
CTCGTGAGCGCCTGAGAGCCGGCCTGAGCGAGCGTCTCGCGGAGGCGGGCGGGTCTCGCGGGGGCGGGCGGGTCTCGCGGGGGCGGGCGGGCAGGGCTTCAGACGAGCAGCGCGCACGTCGAAGGGGCAGAGCTATTCGCTGCGGGAGAAGCCGTGGATCGCGAGCGCGACGAAGATGAGGATGAAGGCTGCGACGACCGCGAGCTCAACACCGATCGGCAGCGTGTAGCCGAACAGTTTCACGCTCGCAGGGAAGCGTGCGAGAGCTGCGGGCGGCATGTGCTGAGCGGAGAACACGACTTCGCGCAGCGGGGCAACCGCGTAGGTGAGCGGGTTGATGTGCGTTATGACGCTGAGCCATGTTGGAAGCTGATTGAGCGGGAACAGCGCGCCAGAGAGGAAGATCATCGGGAACAGCAGCATCTGCATCACGACCTGGAACCCTTCCATCCGTTCGATGTGGGTTGCAACGAACACGCCGAACGCTGTGAGCGCGATGGCCATCAGCAGCTCGAGGCCGATGATCTCGAGCACGAGGATGACGGTGAGGTGAACGCCGACGAGTGGCGCGAGCACGAGCATGATCGTGCCCTGGATCGCCGCGACGGTGGCCCCGCCGGCCGTCTTGCCGATCGCAAGCGAGGCGCGACTCGTCGGTGCGACGAGCATCTCTCGGAGAAAGCCGAATTCCCGGTCCCACACGATCGACATCCCAGAGAAGATCGCAGTCGTCACGACGCTCATCGCGAGGATCCCCGGGAACACGAACTTCTTGAAGTCGAAGCCGGCGGTGGTGCCGACGAGCCCCGCCATGCCGTAGCCCATCACGATGAGAAAGAGCACTGGCTGGATGAGGCCGCTGAGGATGCGGGTCCTCGTGCGCTCGAAGCGGATCAGCTCGCGCAGCCACACCATCGCGGTCGTGCGGAGCTCGTCGCGCAGCACGGTTTCAGGGGCGCGAGCGCCGCCCGCAGAGATCGGCAGGCTGCTCATCGGCGCCTGCGCGCGAACCGCGCCCTGATGCCCGCCGGCATCGCCTCTGCGTGTGACTCGCGAATCTCGCGGCCGGTGTAGCGAAGGAAGACGTCGTCCAGCGTCGGTTGGTGCGCGCGCACGCTGAGCACAGGCACTCCAGCAGCTGCTATCAGCCCAGGGATCGCGTTCTCGCCGTGCTCGACGAACACCCTTGCGCCCTCCGTCACCGCCTCAACCCTGTATCCCGCGCGTTCGAGCGCCGCGATCGCGACGGTGTCGTCTGTGGTGGAGAGGTCGACCGTGTCGGCACCAATCGCCGACTTGAGGGCGCTCGGCGTGTCGATCGCGATGATCTTGCCATGGTCGATGATCGCGATGCGGTCGGCATACTCGGCCTCATCCATGTAGTGCGTCGTGAGAAATACGGTGATGTTCGACTCCCTGCGCATTCGCATGACGTCCTCCCACATGAGCGCGCGCGTCTGCGGGTCGAGACCGATCGTCGGCTCGTCGAGGAAGAGAACATCAGGCACATGCATGAGCGCACGCGCGATTTCGAGGCGCCTCGCCATGCCGCCAGAGAACTCCGAGACGAGGTCGCCGCGACGCTCGCTGAGGTTGACGAGCTCGAGCACCCGCTTGATGCGCGCGTCCACCTCAGCCGCCGGAACGCGGTAGAGCACCGCATGGAAGCGCAGATTCTCCTGGGCCGTCAGCCTGTCGTCGAGGGTCGGGTCCTGAAAGACGAGCCCGATGTGTCGACGCACGAGCTTCGGTTGGCGCGTGACGTCGGCACCACCCACCCGTATCTCGCCTGCAGTCGGATGCGCAAGCGTGCACAGCATGCTGATCGTCGTCGACTTGCCGGCGCCGTTCGGGCCGAGGAACGCGAACACCTCTCCCCGCAGCACATCGAAGCTGATCGAGTCGACAGCGGTGAAATCACCGAACCTGCGTGTGAGGTCGCGAACTTCGATGACGGGTGCGCCCCGCAGGGTCGGATCGGCCGGAGTGTCGGGCGCGGCGACCGCGGAGCTCATGCTCACATGCTGCCCCGACGCAGCAGGAGAGCCATCGGTGCAAGCAACAGAGAGTCCTCAGTAGCAACTACGATGTCGGGGCTGTTGTGCACGATTACGATGACCGTGAGCCTCACCACGACAGATCGGAGCAGCTGATGGGCAAGCTGGACGGAAAGGTCGCGGTCGTCACGGGCGCCGGAAGGGGCCAGGGGCGCTCGCACGCGATCGCCCTCGCGCGCGAGGGCGCAGATGTGGCGATCTGCGACATAGGCCACGACCTCGAGACAGTGCCGTACCCACTCGCCAATGCTGACGATCTCGCCGAGACGGCTTCTCTCGTGCGGGATCAGGGGCGCGCCTGCATCGCTCTCGAGGCCGACGTGCGCGACGCGGCACAGATCGACGCGCTCGTGCAGACGACGCTCACGGAGCTCGGCAAAGTTGACGTGCTCGTCGCGAACGCAGGCGTGTGGGCAAGGGCGCCGACGGCAGAGATCAGCGACGCGCTCTGGCGGGAGGTCGTGGAGACCAACCTGTACGGCGTGCTCCACGCGATCAGGGCGGTCTCGAAGCCGATGATGGCGCAGCGGTCCGGCCGGATCATCGCAACGGCGTCGACTGCTGCGCGGAAAGGGCTGAGCAGCATGGCCCCATACGCAGCGTCGAAGTGGGGAGTGCTTGGGCTCGTGAAGAGCGCGGCGATGGACCTCGGTCCCTACAACATCACCGTGAACGCCATCTGCCCTGGCGCGGTCGAGAGCGGCATGACCGACAACGAGGCGGCCTACAGGCTGTTCTGTCCAGAAGCCGACTCGCCTGGGCGCGCAGAGGCCGAGGAGGTCGCCCGCACCTCGATGCACCTGCTGCCAGTGGGATGGATGCCTGCGCAGGACATCACAAACCTCGTCGTTTTCCTCGCATCTGACGAGGCCCGCTACATATCTGGGGCAGCTGTCGACATCAGCGCTGGACAGTGCGCGACCTGGTCTGCCTGAGCGCGCTCTCGTCTGCCTGAGCGCGCCCTCGTCTGCCCGAGCGCGCCCACACCCTGCGCGGTGCTCGACGGAGCGATGCCGGAGGGCTCTTCGCCACACCCGTAGCTTGCCGAGCGAAGAGGGCTCACAAGTACCGATGAGGGCAGGCGCGAACGGTGGCAGGATCGCGCGATGGCGCGAGCATCGTCTGCAGCCCGAGCGTCCCGTGCAGACGAGACGGGGCCCAGCGCTCAGCCTCACCGCACGGCGGCACTCAGACTGCCTTCGCGTCGATGGCTCGCGTTGGCGGTGCTGTGCCTGCCGCTGCTCATCGTCTCTCTCGACAACACCGTTCTCAACGTCGTGCTGCCTACACTCGTGCGCAAGCTCGGCGCCAGCGACAGTGAGCTGCAATGGATCGTCGACGCGTACGTGCTCGTCTTCGGCGGGCTGCTGCTCGCAGCTGGAAGCCTCGCCGACCGAATCGGGCGCAAGCGCACATTTCTCGCGGGCCTGCTCGCCTTCGCCGCCGGGTCGACCTGGGCTGCGTTCTCTGGCACCGTCGCCGTCCTCATCGCTGCGCGCGCGAGCATGGGCATCGGTGCGGCGCTGATCATGCCTTCGACACTCGCGATCATCACGGATCTCTTCGGCAACGAGGACGAGCGTCAGCGCGCGTTCGGCTTCTGGGCGGGAACGACCGGCGCCGGCGTCGCGCTTGGGCCGATCGTCGGAGGTCTGCTGCTTGCGCACTTCTGGTGGGGCTCTGTCTTCCTCATCAACGTTCCAGTTGCGCTGCTCGGATTCGCTGTGGCGATCCCACTTCTGCCGGACTCCCGAGATCTCGGCGCGCCGCGTCCTGATCTCGTCGGGGTGCTCCTGTCGGTCGGCGGCATTGGCCTGCTCCTGTGGGCAGTCATAGAAGCGCCCGTGAGCGGCTGGTCCTCGGCGCCCGTGCTCTGCGGAGGGCTCGGCGGGGCGGCGGTGCTCGTCGCGTTCCTCGCCTTCGAGCACCACATCTCGCACCCCATGCTCAACCTCGAGCTTTTCAAGCGGCGCCGCTTCTCGATCGCGATCACCTCCGACGGGCTGCTCGCCTTTGGGCTGTATGGGGCGCTGTTCGTGATCACGCAGCTGCTCCAGTTCCAGCTCGGCTACACACCGCTGCAGGCAGGCATTCGCGTCTTGCCGGCCGCGGGTGCGATCGCGCTGGTCGCCCCGCTCTCGACGCTGCTGCTTCGGAAGATCGGCCCGAAGCTGACGGTCTCCGCGGGATCGCTCGTCGTAGCCGCTGGACTGTGGCAGATCTCCCAGGCGACCGCCGGCAGCACCTTCCTCGATGTACTGCCGGGAATGGTGATGCTCGGCCTCGGAGCCGGCCTCGTCATCCCCTCTGCGACCGGTGCAGTGATGGGTTCGCTGCCGGCCGCGCACACCGGTATCGGCTCGGCTACGAACAGCTCGTTCATGCAGGTCGGCGGCGCGCTCGGCGTCGCGGTGATCGGAAGCCTGCTCTCAACGCGCTACGAGCACCGCCTCACAGCCGCCCTCGCCTCCCGCCACCTGCCTCACGCGATCTCGGAAGCGCTCATCAGATCGCTCGGCGGCGCGCTCGAGGTGGCCCGGCAGGTGGGTGGCGCGGCTGGTCGCATGCTCGCAACGGCAGCCCGCGAAGCATTCATGAGCGGGCTGGGCCTTGGGATGGTCGCTGCCGCATGCGTCGCAGCTGCGGGGGCAGCACTCGCGCTCGCACTGCTGCCGCAGAGAGGACCAGCCGCCGCGGACCGGGACGAAGGTCTCGGAGATTGATCCACTGTCGCGGATCCTCGAGCGCGGACCGGCCGGCATCACCCCCGTTGCGGCAGCGGCGATGCGTCGGTCGCCGTCGAGCCCCCGCCGTCGAGGTGAGCACGACGTCGAGGGGGCGCACCTGCAGCCGTCGAGCCGCGAATGCCGATGCACCGACAACTGCGCGGGAGAACGGAGATCTGCCTCCGTGAGCGCCACAGAACAACGATCTCTGGCCGCTAATATACCCCTACATGGTATAGGCATCGGTACAGCTCTCGATCGGTCGCGCAATGCAGACCGCGAGGTTTGGGCCGGCGGGCGAGACGAAGGGAATTCCGATGACAGAGACAGTCACCTACACGATTCCAGGCATGACCTGCGACCACTGCGAGGCGGCGGTCAGAGAGGAGCTCGTCGCGGTCGAGGGCGTCGAGTCCGTCGAAGTGGATCTGAAGACCAAGCTCGTCAGCGTGACGGGTGAGGCGCTGGACGAGGAGGCGCTCCGCGCCGCGATCGTGGAGGCCGGCTACGAGGCTTCGTGATGGCATCGGTCGCTGAGAAGCCGGCCGCGAGCGCCGGCTCGGCGCGCAGCGATCGCGTCGAGCTCGCGATCGAGGGGATGACGTGCGCCTCGTGCGCGACGCGCATCGAGAAGCGACTGAACAGGCTGGACGGCGTCGCAGCGAGCGTCAACTTCGCGGGTGAGCAGGCCGCGGTCTCCTTCGATCCTTCCCAGGTGTCCGTGGAGGATCTGATGGCCGCGGTCGAGGCGGCCGGCTACCACGCCTCACCCGCGAGCGAGGCGCTCGGCGAGGAGGACCATGGGAGGCCCTACCGCTTGCGGCTGATCCTCGCGGCGCTCCTCTCGGTGCCGCTCGCGGTGCTCGCCTGGGTCCCGACCACGCATTTTTCCGGCTGGGAGTGGGTCTCCCTGGCTCTCGCGACCCCAGTCGTCGTCTATGCGGGCTGGCCGTTTCACAGGGCTGCGGCGATCAACGCGAGGCATCTGGTCGCCACGATGGACACGCTGGTCTCGATCGGCACGCTCGCCGCCTGGACATGGTCGACGCTCGTGCTGGTCGCGGGGATCGGACAGGATGTCTACTTCGACGCGGCGGCCCTGATCACCGCGCTGATCCTGCTCGGCCGCTATCTCGAGGCACGTGCGAAGCGCCGCTCCGGCGAGGCGATCAAAAGGCTGCTCGAGCTTTCCGCCAAGCAGGCGACGGTGCTGCGCGACGGGCAGGAGGTGCTGATCGACGCCGATCAGCTGAGGGTTGGCGAGCTGTTCGTCGTGCGCCCGGGTGAGAAGGTCGCGACCGATGGGGTGATCGAGAGCGGAACCTCCGCCGTCGATGCGTCGATGCTGACAGGCGAGTCGGTCCCCGTGGAGGTCGGACCGGGCGATGAGGTGGCTGGAGCGAGCGTCAACGCCTCCGGCCGCCTCGTCGTGCGGGCAACCAAGGTAGGCGCCGACACCGCGCTCGCCCAGATCGCACGGCTGGTCGGCCAGGCTCAGGCCGGCAAGGCACAGGTGCAGCGGCTGGCCGATCGCATCTCCGGCGTGTTCGTGCCGGTCGTGATCGTCCTCTCGCTTCTGACGCTCGCCGGCTGGCTGCTCTTCGGAGGCACGGCCGCCGCGTCCTTCACAGCCGCGGTCGCGGTGATCGTCATTGCCTGCCCCTGTGCGCTGGGGCTTGCGACGCCGGCTGCGCTGATGGTGGGCACCGGTCGTGGCGCGCAACTGGGGATCCTGATCAAGGGGCCGGAAACGTTGGAGCAGACCCGGCAGGTCACCGCGATCGTGCTCGACAAGACCGGCACGGTCACCGAGGGGCGCATGAACCTCACCGCCTTGGTCACAGCCGAGGGCGAGGATGACCAGGAGCTCTTGCGCTTGGCGGCGGGTGCGGAGAGCGCGAGCGAGCATCCGATCGCCCAGGCGATCGCAAGGCACGGTCGCGACCGGCTCGGCACGCTGCCCGAGCCGGATGCGTTTGCCAACCAGGCGGGGCTCGGTGTGCAGGCGGTAGTCGAGGGACATGGCGTGATCGTCGGCCGTCCCGCGTTCCTCGCCGAGTGGGGCGTGAAGCTGCCGGAGAGGCTCTCAACGAGGGCTGGCGAGCTCGAGCAGGAGGGTGCGAGCGTGATCGCAGTCGCCTGGGACGGACAGGCGCGCGGCATCATCGCAGTCGCAGACACGGTCAAGGCGACGAGCGCCGAGGCGATCGCGGAGATGAAGCGACTCGGCCTGACACCGGTGCTCCTCACGGGCGACAACGAGCGCGCCGCAACCGCGGTCGCAAGGCAGGTCGGGATTCAGAGGGTGCTGGCAGGCCAGCTGCCGGATGGCAAGGCTGCAGAGATCCGTCGCCTGCAGCAGGCGGGCGAGGTGGTCGCGATGGTCGGCGACGGGATCAACGACGCCCCCGCGCTCGCTCAGGCCGACCTCGGCATCGCGATCGGCACTGGCACTGATGTGGCGATCGAGGCGAGCGACCTCACCCTCGTCTCCGGCGACCTGCGCGCCGTCACCGACGCGATCGCGCTCGCCCGCCGCACGCTCTCCACGATCAAGGGCAACCTGTTCTGGGCATTCGCCTACAACCTCGCCGCGATCCCGCTCGCGGCCTCAGGACTGCTCTCACCGATCATCGCGGCGGCTGCGATGTCGTTCTCGAGCGTGTTCGTACTCACCAACTCGCTGCGACTCCGGCACTTCCACTCACAGAGGCAGATCACGACATGAGCACCACCACGACCGCATACGGCTACGCCCCTGAAAAGGAGGCGCTGATCAAGCGCCTGCACCGGATCGATGGACAGGTCCGCGGCATCGAGAAGATGCTCGCCGAGGAGCGCTACTGCATCGACATCATCACCCAGATCTCTGCCGTCGCCACCGCGCTGGAGGCAGTCGCCTTCAAGATCCTCGACGAGCACGTCAACCACTGTGTCACCGGCGCCCTCGCATCCGGAGACGAGCAGACGGCAGCGCAGAAGAGCAGGGAGCTGCTCGAGGCCGTGCACCGCTTCACCCGTGCGCGCTGAGGGGCTGGCTCTCCGTTGATTCCGGCATCGGCCCCGCCAGGATTCACCCGTGCCCACTGAGGGGCTGGAAGCCTGCCCTGCGTCATCTCGCTCGCCCTCTGTGCATCAGTGATCTCGCGCTTGGTCTGCACAGGTCGGCTTCCGATGCGGGCGATGATGAACGAGCCGCCCTACGAGCAGTCAGCCGATCGCAGCGGCTGACGGCGCCGACAAAGCGCCGTCTTCCGGCACACTGAACGGATGCTGACCATCTTCGGTGCCCTCGCGGTCACCTTCATGGTGTTGATGTACGCGCTGGAGCGTCGCGGCCATGCGTTCGTCCTCGCATTCGCACTCGGCTGCGCCCTGTCCAGCGTCTACGGGTTTCTTGCAGGCACGTGGCCGTTCGGGGTGGTGGAGGCGATATGGGCGCTCATCGCGCTGCGCCGCCACCGGCAGGTGCGCGCCGCCGCGGCCGCACCAGGCATGGACGCGTCGTCTGATCACCCCCGCTGATGCTTCGCACTCGCGTTTGCCGCTTCACTCGATTCTGCTCGATCCGCCGCGTCTTGCGCTTGCTGCTCTCCATCATCCCGAGCTCCTGCTCGAAGCCCCGCGGACATTGCAGCGTTACGTTGAAGAAGAACCCGACGTCTGTCGCGAAGTCAGACGCACAGGTTGACAGAGACGGAGCATTCCCAGCCGGCGCGCGCCTTGCCGGCCGTGTGCGGTGATACCGGCTCGGTCCCTTCCGTGGCGTTGACAGTCTGAGCTAGGGGCAATACCGCTAAGTTCGACGTCCGGGGGGCCGGTTGGAGTGGCTGCGTGCCTCGGGCTGGTTGGCGTGAGCCCTCGAGCGATCAGCGCCTGACCGATCGCGTCTCGATCGGGGTGTTGACGCGCGTGTTCCCGCCTTGAGCTCGTCGACCGTGTCGTCACGCAGGCGGGTCGCACCGAGCGGCGTCAGCGGCTGTTGCCGGCACGGGTGGTCGTCTACTGCGTGCTGGCGATGGCGTTGTTCGCGGACTGCTCCTGTGAGGAGGTGATGCGCCGGCTGGTGGAGGGACTGTCGTGGGCGTCTGGGTCGCGGGCGCCGTGGCAGGTGCCGAGCAACGCGGCGATCTTCCTGGCGCGCAGGCGGCTGGGGCCAGAGCCGCTGGTGTCGTTGTTCTCGGAAGTCGCCTCGCCGCTGGCGGGGCCGGGTGCGGCGGGGGCGCTCTATCGCGACCTGAGGCTTGTGAGCATCGACCCGACGTGCATCGAGGTGCCTGACACGGAGGCCAACGATCAGCGGTTCGGGCGCGCTTCCTCAGGGCGCGGCGAGGGGGTCGGAGCGTACCCCCAGCTGCGGCTGGTGGGATTGGCCGAGTGCGGCACGCACGTGCTGCTGAAGGTCTCGGCCGGCGCCTGCAGCGACGGGGAGCAGACGCTGGCGGGCGGCGTGGTGGACGCGCTGAAGGACGGGATGCTGTGCCTGGCCGATCGCGGGCTCTACAGCTTCTCGCTGTGGAATCGGGTGCGTGGGACCGGCGCCGAGCTGCTGTGGCGGATGAAGTCCAACCAGCGCTTGCCGGTGCTCGAGCGCTTCCCGGACGGCTCCTGGCGCACCGAGATCTTCGCCTCCGATGACCGCAAACGCCAAGAA
>JAJYUP010000099.1 GCA_021792455.1 Actinomycetes bacterium
CTGTGCGAAGTGGACGACCTCCTGGCCGAAGCGTCCCCCTCCCGTTCGGTGCGCTACCCGTGGATGAGCCAGCCATCCGCGGCGCGAGCCGCTTCCATCACTGCCTCAGAGAGCGTTGGGTGGCCATGGATGATGCGCGCAAGCTCAGGGACGCCGCCCTCGAGCGCACGCACGTTGACGAGCTCCTGGATCAGCTCCGTCGCCCTGCTGCCGACGATGTGACCGCCAAGCAGCTCGCCATAGCGGGTCTCCCCGACGACCTTGACGAGCCCGGTCCTGTCTCCATAGACGGTGCCCCCGCCGACGGCCCCATAGGGCACCTTGCCGACGACGACATCGTGGCCTGCGTCCTTCGCCTGCTGCTCGGTGAGGCCAAAGGAGCCGACGTTCGGGGTGCAGAAGGTTGCCCTCGGGATGTCTATGTAGGAGATCGGATGCGTCTGCCGCCCCGCTGCGTCTTCGACGGCGATGATGCCCTCGTCTGAGGCCTTGTGTGCGAGGGCGGGACCCCTGACCAGGTCGCCGATCGCGTAGACGCCTCGCCTGCTCGTGCGCTGTGCCTGATCGACCTTCACACAGCCGCGCTCATCGAGCTCGACGCCCGCCTCCTGCAGTCGGAGGGCCTCTGTGTCAGGTGCCCTGCCCGTTGCGATGACGAGCCTGTCGACCTCAGCACGCTGGTCGCGATACGTGAAGCTGACAGTGCTCTCAGTTGCCTGAACGTCTTCGATCGAGGTGCCTGTGAGCACGGTGAGACCCTGACGCTTCAGCCCCCGCTCGACAAGCCTGCAGATGTCCTCATCCTCGGTTGGCAGGACCCTGTCGAGCATCTCGATCAGCATGACCTCGCTGCCAAGCCGTGCGAACCCGGAGGCGATCTCTGTGCCTGATGCGCCCGCCCCGACGACGGCGAGGCGCTTCGGCAGCTCCGGCAGCGCCCACGCCTCCTCTGTGCCGATGATGGGGCCCTCGAGCGCGACGCCTGGGATCGAGCGCCTGACAGAGCCTGTCGCGAGCACGACTGTCGAGGCGGTGAGCGTGCTGCCGCCGACGAGCACGGAGATGAGTCGATCCTGATCGCTCTCGATCCCGTCGCGGCGCGTTGAGGGCGGCAGCAGCGAGGCCTCGCCAGAGATGACCTGCACCTCGTTCTTCTTCAGCAGCCCAGAGACGCCGCCTGTGAGGGTGGAGACGACCTTCTGACGGCGGGCTTGAACGGCCTGATAGTCGACCTGAACGCTGCCGAGCGTGAGCCCGAACTGCTCTGCCTCTCCGATCTCAGTGAGGATGTCCGCGGAGCGGAGCACCGCCTTTGCGGGGATGCAGGCATAGTTGAGGCAGCGACCGCCAATGCTGTCCTTCTCGACGACGGCGGTCTTCATGCCGAGCTGCGCTGCGCGAATCGCGGCGACATATCCCCCAGGGCCAGAGCCTGTGACGATGCAGTCGAAGGTGGCGTCAGCCATAGGGTCGCGAGCCTATCGCAGTTGCAAGCTGTCAAGCGTCCCGCCGCCGCTTGCGCGGCCGCGGACCTCGCGAAGCGGGGCTGTCGAGGCGGGCGGACAGGCCCGCCGCCTGCACGCGCTGCCGGGGCGGGGGCGCCTGATCGTCCCTCCTGGAGTGCTCCTCCTCTGCCGCTGCGATCGCGAGATGCCTGCGCTGCAGGTCACGCGCCTGGATCCGCCCCATGACGCGCACGAGCTTCCAGAACAGCGTGCCCCCAAGCGCAATCGCAAGCAGGCAGACGGCGATGGCGATGAGGTTGCCAAGCAGCAGCAGCAGCAGGCAGGCGATGATGATCTGGAACGCGAGCAGCGCCTGGAAGGCGATCGCCGCCCAGTAGCGGCGCCTGTACATCCCAAGGGCGAGCGCTGAGAGCAGGGCGGCGATGAAGATCCCTCCAGGCACAGAGCCGCCGTGTTCGGCGAGGTGGCGCTCCGTGAGCACGCCGACGAGCACGCCCGAGGCGAGCAGCGCGCACACCGCGATCGAGATGAGAAGCGCAGGCGGCCACTCATCGTCGCGCAGGGGAGCAGGCACCGCTCGCGCGCTCTGCTCGCGCGCGCCTGGCAGGCGCTCACGATGAGGCTGCTGCACCTGCTCCTGGGGGCGCTCGCCCACCTGCTGTCCGCGCTGGTCCTGCGTGCGCTCCTTCGGGCTGTCCTGCGGCCTAGCTGACACGGTGGAACGCCGCGACGCACTCGATGTGGTGGGTCTGGGGGAACATGTCGACAGGGCGGACCCTTGTGAGACGCCACCCTGCGTCCTCGAGCTGGGCCGCGTTCGGGGCGAGGGTCGTAGGGTTGCAGCAGACGTAGACGATCCGCTTCGGGGCGGCCTCGATGATGCGTCGCACGACCTTTTGGGAGAGGCCCGCCCTCGGTGGGTCCACGACGATGACATCAGGGCGGCCGACCCCCTCTGAAAGCTGCGGCAGGATGGACTGGACGTCACCCGCGATGAACTGGGCGGCGCTGATCCCGTTGCGATCGGCGGCGGCGCGCGCATCGGCGACCGCTGCCTCGCTGAGCTCGATGCCCCACGCTTCGCCTGCGCTGCCAGCAAGCGAAAGCGCGATCATGCCAGTGCCGCTGTAGAGGTCATATACGCGCTCGAAGTGATGCAGCTCCGCATACTGAGCGACGAGCCGATAGAGGACCTCCGCCATCTCGGTGTTCGTCTGTAGGAAGGCCTCTGGGGAGATTCGCAGGTCGAGGTCGAGCAGCCGCTCAGGCAGGCGCGCCTCTCCGAATATGAGCTGAGTCTCGCCTCCGCTCGTCGTCTCCGCGAGCTGGTTGGAGCGTGTCCACAGCACTCCGGAGATGACGTCCTGAGGAAGCTGGTCCCGGAGCTGCTGCGCGAGCGAGGCTGCATCGACCTCGCCAGGGGTGGTGACGAGCCGGATCTGCAGCTTTCCAGTGCGCCTGCCTTCCCTGACGACGAGGTTGCGCAGCTGCGCGACTCGGTCACCAGCCTGTGCGGACGGGCGATCTGGGCGTGCGACTCGGTCGCCTGCCTGGGCGAGCGCCCGATCTGCCCGCGCGGGGTCCTCGTCCGCCCATGCGACCCCGTCGCCCGCCCGCCTGCTCGCCCGGTGGTGACGGCCTTGGGACACGGGCCGCTCCCAAGGCGGCAGCCCTTCAGCTCGCGCCCACTGGAGTGCGATCTGATGCGCGCGGTTGCCAAGCGGGGAGGCGAGCAGGCAGTCTGTGATCGGCAGCACCCTGTTCCATCGTGCGGGCGCATGAAAGCCGCATACGAGCTCACCTCCTTCGCCTCGTCCAAAGGAGTACTCGAGCTTGTTCCGGTAGCGCCACTGCTCGATCGCAGGCACGATCGGCTCGAGCTGATAGCCGCTGAGCCCGCCGATCCGCCGCAGCGCCTCATCGACCTGGCGCTGCTTCTCCTGAAGCTGGCGTTGATAGGGCAGAACCTGCCAAGGCACACCAGGGTGCTGCGCCGCCGGCGCGATCCGCTCTGCGCTCGCCTGAAGGACCTCGATCGTGCGCGCATGCGCGTAGGAGCGCTTGCGCTTGTAGACCTCGGCGATGACGCAGTCCCCCGGGATCGCGCCATCGACGAACACGACATAGCCCTCGACACCTAGGCGTGCAACGCCGGCGCCGCCGTAGGCAAGCGAGTCGATCTGCAGCTGCAGGCGCTGTCCGAGGTCCGGCCTGGCGCGAGGGCCATCAGAGGGCGCGTGCATCTGCGCGCGTGCTTGCCCCGCGCTGCTCATCGGTGGAGCAGCGCCGATGAAGACGCCTGCGATGGGGCGGCCGAAGAGGCGAGCGACCCTCCGCTCGCCTCCCCCTCCACACTCTCGCTGAGCAGAAGCTCGAGCAGCGCCTTCTGGACGTGCCTGCGGTTCTCAGCCTGATCCCATATGCGCTGGCGCCTCCCATAGAGGACCTCCGCGGTGATCTCCTGTCCTGGGTGGGCAGGCAGGCAGTGCAGCGCGAATGCGCGAGGGTCCGCGCGATCGAGGAGCGCGTCGTCGATCCGGTAGGGCGCAAGTGAGCGGATGCGCTTGGAGATGTCCTCTTCGTCGGCCTGTTCGTCGCTCATGCTGACCCAGACGTCAGTGCAGACGGCGCGCGCCTGATCCACCGCTTGGCGTGGGTCGTCCGTGAGCGTGATCGTCCCCTGCGCATGAGGCGGGGGCGTGAGGCTTGCCTCGAGCGCGCAGGCCGGCGGCGAGGCCACGGTGACGTGCATCCCCGCGAGCGATCCAAGCAGCGCGAGCGAGCGCGCGACGTTCGTCCCGTCGCCGACGTAGGCGATCTGCACCCCGGCAAGCGAACCGCAGGCCTCCTGGATCGTGAGAAGGTCCGCAAGCGCCTGGCAGGGGTGATGGGATGCGCTGAGCATGTTGAAGATCGGGATGTGGGCGTTGAGCGCAAGCTCCTGAAGCGCCTGATCCGAGGAGGTCCGCAGTCCAGCCGCGACGACGTGCCTGGAGAGCACGAGCGCGGTGTCCCGGAGCGACTCGCCCCTCGACAGCTGCATCTCCTCCGATCGCAGCACGACAGCATTGCCGCGAAGCTCAGTGATCCCAACCTCGAAGGACAGCCTGGTGCGCGTGGAGGGCTTCTGGAAGATGAGCGCGACGCTCGATCCCTCGAGCGCTTTGGAGCTGAGCGGCTGCCTCTTGAGCTCGGCGGCTCTGCGAAGCAGGTCCGACAGCTGCTGTGCGCTGAGCTCACACCCAGTGAGAAAGTGGAGGGGCATGCAGAGGCAGTCTAGAGCGGGGGATTTGGAGGGGGCGCGGCTGGGGTTGCCTGCGGTGCCGAAGGGAGGCTGGGCCTGCGGTGCCGAAGGGAGGTTGGGCCTGGGAGGGTGCCTGCTCCTGAGGAGAGCGGCTGAGGTATTCTGTGGCGAAGAAGGGCAGCATCCGAGGGGGAGCGAAGTGTCGTCCGAGGGGGAGCTTGTGAAGGCAGAAGATGGGGTGAGCATCCCTTGGGGACGTCGTGGCGGCCTCACAGCCGCCGCGCTCTGCGTCTGCTGTGCGCTTGCGATCTCAGGCTGCGGCTCGAGCGGCGAAGCTGCGAGCTCAGGCGCGGGGTCGGCCGCGGCCGCTGCGAGCTCAGGCGCTGGGAAGTCAGGCGGGGCGAGCTCAGGGAAGGGGAGCAGGGCGGCGTCGAGAGGGACTTCGAAATCGCCTGCAGGCAAGGGCGGCTCGCCAGCCGCAGGCGTTCGAGTCGACAGCGCCCCGAAATACGCCTCCGTTCCGAAGTCTGCGCCTGTGGAGGGTGGGGTCGTGAAGATCTCCTACCGCGACTTCGCGATCGACCCTGACACGGTGAAGGTGAAGGTCGGCAGCACGATCGAATGGACAAACGAAGACGAAGCGCCCGCGAACGTGACGAGTGAGGGCGGTCCGATGAAGTTCGCCTCCGGCAGCATGAGCGAAGGCAGGTCCTTTCGCCTGAGGGTGAGCAGGACCGGCGTGATCCACTACGAGTGCACGCTCGAGCCGGTGACGATGAACGGGACGATCGAAGTCGTGCGCTGATGCGCTGAGTCAGATGAGCCTGCTCCGCGCCGCTCGAGCGTCGCTCAAACCATCTGTCAGCGCTGCGGTGACGGTGCAGCTCAGATCAGCCCGCTCTCCGCTGCTCGAGCCTCGCGGCGAGCGCAGAGCGCAGGATCGCAGCGCAGCTCGTCGTCACGCACGCAGCGCAGAAAGCGCGCAGGGGCCCCAACGACGACAGTGCGGTCGGGTACGTCTGCACGCACGAAGGAGCCGGCTCCGACGACCGCCTCTTCGCCGATCTCGAGCGGCGGATTGAGGATAGCGCCGGAGCCGATCCTCGCCCGGCGACCGACGCGAATGCCCGGCGAATCCTCGTCGATCTCTCCGCGTCCATGTGTGGGGTCGCCGATGAAGACGACGTTCGGCCCGACCATCACCTCCTCGCCGATGCGTGTCCGAGGACCGACCCGTGTGCCCGCTTGGATGCGCGTGCCAAAGCCGAGCTCGGTCCTGCGACCGACGCTGACGCTGTGTCCGACGACGACCTCCTCGCCAAGCACCGCAGTCTCACGAACGAGCGCCCCGTCTCCGAGCGCGCTGCGCGCGCCGATCTCAACTCCTGCGACGACGATCGCACAGCTGCCGACGATGCAGTCCGCTCCGATGAGGGTCGGCTCGTTGCGCGGACGTCGCGGCGCCCGGCTGTTTGCGTCGATGCGCTGTGGGCGTCCGATCACCGCGCCAGCGCCGAGTCGGACGCGCGCGCCAAGGACGACGCCTGCGTAGATCGTGACGTTCGGTTCGATCTCGGCGTCTTCAGGGACTTCGACGCCATGGGCGACGAGCAGGCCAGGCGCGATGTTCGATGGTCGCAGCCGCTGCATCAGGCCCGTCCGCGAATTCGATCGAGGCAGCGCCCAAGCGCGAGCCCAGCGCGCACGCGCCGCGTGGCGATGAGCTGCGAGGCCTCCTGGAGCGCCTGCTCCGCCTCCAGCGCGCGCGAGCGCAGCGCGTCGAGCTCGGCTGTGCGTGCGCTCGCTTCATCGCGTGCCCGCTTCGCTTCCGCTCGCGCAGCGTCGACTGCCCGCTCTGCTTCGCGTGCAATCGCATCGGCCCGCAGCTGGGCCCGCCACGTGGTGCGGAGGCTCCGCGCGATCGCCGCATGGCTCGATGGCGATTCGCGACGCCGCCCAGCCGGTCCGCGCAGCACCTCGAGGAGCCGCTGCACGTGGGACCGCGCGTCGTGGTGCTGAAGGACGAGGTCGCGGTTGACCCAGCCCATGTCGGGGTCGTAGCCGTCGAGGTCCGCTGTGAGGTCTCGGCGCTGGATCTGGCGCCCCGTCGCGAGCCCAGCGAAGTTGTCCGCCTCGAGCGCTGGGTAGCTCTCGGCCCTCACCCAGCCGTCGCCCCCAAACGCATCGAACACGTACACCGCCTTGCCGCACGCCATGCCCTCGAGCGCGGCGCGCGCCTTGCCGACTACGATGTCCGCCTCGGCGATGTAGGGACGCACGTCGAAGGCGAGGTGACCACCCGTGCCGATTTGGAGGCACTGCAGCCCAGCTTCCGTCCAGGTCTCGAGGAGCGCGTCGCGGCGCCGACCATCGAGGTAGTTGCCCAGCATGAGCGCTCTGCGCGGCGGCGAGCGCAGTGGCTGCGAGGGCGCGAAGCGCTCGGTGTCGATCGGCTGCGTGAGCCGGATGATGGGGACATCGAGCGCGAGCGCGCAGGCGTGCGCCGCGAACCGCTCCGATGGTGCGACTATCGCGTCGATGAGCGAAGGGGCGAGCGGCGGCTGCTGCCAGTCGTGCCGCGTGTTGTGCATGCAGTAGACGAGCCTTGCATCCGGGTAGCGCTCGCCGAGCAGCCCGACGCTGATCGCATCGTTTGCAAGCACCGCATCGCAGGTGGCGGGCAGCTCAGAGGAGTCGTGGGCGACATCGAAGCCCCCTTCCGCCGCCCGGTCGGCGAGCGGACCGAGGTCATGGGCGATGAGGGTGACGGGATGGCCGAGCCTGTCGAGCTCGCGCGCGATCGTGAGGCAGTAGGACTCGGTGCCGCCCGGATTGGCGAGGCTGAGCGTCCCGAGCACGATGTGCACGGTGCGTACTATGCCACCGAGAGACGCGACTGTCACATCGACCGTCGCGCGCGCCCGTCTGTGCTCAGGTCAGCTGCGCGAGGCCCTCCTCAGGGGTGGAGGCGAGCGCATGCAGACGCCGGGCGATCCTGCCGGCGAGCAGCGCATTGCGCCCCGCAACGACTGCGTCTGCGATCGCAGAGGCCATCAGCACAGGGTGCGCCGCTCTGGAGATCGCCGAGGCGACGAGCACCGCGTCGCAGCCGAGCTCCATCGCGATCGCGGCGTCTGAGGCGGTGCCGATGCCGGCGTCGAGCACGACAGGCACGGTGACGGCCTCCCTGATGAGGGCGATGTTGTAGGGGTTGCGGATGCCCATGCCGCTGCCGATCGGCGCGCCAAGCGGCATCACTGCGGCGCAGCCGATGTCCTGCAGCCTGCGTGCGAGCACGGGGTCGTCAGTCGTGTAGGCGAGCACGGTGAAGTCGTCGTCGACGAGCTCCTCCGCAGCCCGAAGCAGCTCTGGCGCGTCGGGCAGGAGCGTCCTTTCGTCACCGATGACCTCGAGCTTCACCCAGTTGGTTTCGAACGCCTCCCGCGCAAGCTTCGCGGTGAGCACCGCGTCGCGCGCCGTGAAGCACCCCGCCGTATTCGGCAGCAGACGCACGCCGACGGCCTGGAGCACGTCGATGATGGACTCTGTGAGGCGGTGATCGACGGCTACGCGTCGCAGCGCAACGGTCGCGATCTCGCTGCGCGCCGCTCGGAGCGCCTGTTCGAGCAGCTGCAGCGATTGGAAGCCTCCTGTACCCGCGATGAGCCGAGAGCGAAAGGCGACCCCGGCGATCTGAAGTGGTGCATCGCTCTGCTGAGGGGCTGGCGCGGCTGGCGCGGTGCCGAGGCTCATGACTCGATCATCCTCCCTGCGTGGCGGTGAGAGCCTCGACGCGGGCACCGTCGTGCAGCGCGTAAGCCTCCCAGTGGGTTCTCGGCACGACCTCGCCGTCGACGGCGACCGCGACGCCCGTGCTCGTCATCGTGATCCCAATCCTCGCAAGCGCGTGCAGCAGGCTCGTTCCAGCGGGCATCTCGACTTTCTCTCCGTTGATGAGGATCACGCAGGCTGCTCCTCAGCTCGACCGGTGGGCTGATCGACCGGCAGCCCTGCGGTGCTCTGAGGCGAGTCAGCAGCGGGCTTGCTCTCACTCTGGTCCTGAAGCAGCGACTGAAGCGCGAGATCCGCCGTGAGCGGCGTGAGCAGGATTCCGTTGCGGTAGTGACCCGTCGCCCACAGGAGTCCCTGAACGGGGCTCGCCCCGATCCTTGGCACGTTGTCAGGCGTGCCCGGCCGAAACCCGACGGCGATCTCTTCTATCTCGAGCTCTGCAACTCCCGGCAGCACCTCCCAAGCCTCGCGCAGCAGCGCGTAGATGCCGCCGGCGGTGAGCTTGTCGTTGAAGCCCTGCTCTTCGGCGGTGGCGCCAAGCACGTAGCGGCCATCGCCACGCGGGACGATGTAGCCGCCCTGATACCTGATCACCCGTTCAAGCAGTCCTGGCCCCGAAGGGTCTGCCAGCCTGATGATCTGGCCCTTGACGGGACGGACCTGCGTCCTCGCCCGCTGTGCCGCCCCACCGATGAGGTCGCTCCAGGCGCCTGCGGCGAGCACGACGTGCGAGGCGCGAATCAGCTCTCCATCTGCGAGCCTGACACCGCAGGCCCGGCCGTCGCCGTCGACCTCGATCGACTCAGCCTCCGTCTGCTGGCGCAGGACAACGCCTGAACGCTCGCAGGCGCGCGTGAGAGCATCAAGCAGCAGGCGCGGGTCGACGCTGTATTCGTCTGGCACTTCGAG
>JAJYUP010000100.1 GCA_021792455.1 Actinomycetes bacterium
CTCGAGCTCGACGACAGCCGCGGACCTGTGAAGGAGTCCTTCTGCTTCACGATGGTCCCGAAGGGGCTGCGAGTGCGGCTCACCGAGCGGTCCGTCCCGCGGCGGCCGACGCCCCTCGCGGGCGCGGGAGTCGCCTGCGCCGCCGACAGGGAGGGTGCTCCGGCGTGAGCTCGGATCGGGGTTACGTGATGGCTGAGACCGAAGCGGCCGCCGAGTCGCAGCGGCTGGCGCTCCTGGAGTCCCGTGCCGACGCGGGCACGATCGGCCGGCTTCAGCGGCTCGGTGTGGCGCCGGGCTGGCGTTGTCTCGAGGTCGGGGCGGGACGCGGCTCGATCGCTCGGTGGCTGGCCGAGCAGGTCGGCCCGGAAGGCTCGGTGGTGGCTGCGGACATCGACACGCGTTTCCTGGATGGCATGCCCGACAACGTGCAAGTGCGCATCGTCGATGTTCGGGAGGACGGGCTGGAGACCGGCGCATACGACCTCGTTCACTGTCGGGCGCTGTGGATGCACCTGGGCGACCCGGCGGCGGTGCTCGCCCGCATGGCGGGCGCGCTGCGCCCGGGGGGCGTGCTGTTGGCCGAGGAGGGCGACTACGGCCTCTACCACTACGGCGGGCACCCGGACGGCGATGAGCTCTCGGAGGCTGCGCACCGGACGTTCGCGGTGATGAGGAGCGCCGGCATCATGGACGCCTACTTCGGTCGTCGCCTGCCGGGCACGCTCGCCGAATCTGGGCTCGAGTTGCTCGGCGTTGAGGTGGAGACGCCGTGCGGCGGTCCCGGCGATCCCGGATTCGAGTTTGCGCGGGCGTCAGTGCTCGACTCGCTGCCACGGCTGATCGAGGCCCGCGTGATGGGGGACGGCGAGGTGGGGCGGCTGGAGGGGTTCTTTGGCCACCCGGACAGCCTCGTGTGCGGTCCGAGCGGCGTAGCCGTCTGGGGCCGGAGGCGTCAACGGGAGCGCGAGAGGCAGCGCGATGGGGTTTGATGGGTCTGAGATCGACACCCTGCTGAGCGAGGCGGTCGCCAATGGCGCGTTTGACGGGGTTGTGGCGATGGTGGTCGAAGCCGAAGGCGCGCTCAGTGAGCGCGCCTTCGGCGAGGCCGGGCCGGAGACGATGTTTCGCAACGCCTCGATGACCAAGGCGGTCACGACGACGGGGGCGCTGCAGCTCCTCGAGCGGGATCTGCTGCGGCTGGATCAGACGGTCGAGTCGGTGCCCCCGGAGTTCGGGCGGCTGCAGGTGCTCGAGGGCTTCGATGGGGAGCGGTCGATCCTGCGGCCTTCGGCCTCCAAGGCGACGATCCGCCAGCTGATGACGCACACCGCAGGGCTGGGGTATGGCTTCCTCAACGAGCGTCTGCTGCGCTGGGGCTCGGCGGTCGGGCTGCCGCGGTATCCGTTCGCGGGCAAGAAGATCTCGCTGAGCGCTCCGCTCCTGCACGATCCGGGGACCGTCTGGGAGAGCGTGCTTCCGTCGATTCCCACCGGTGGCTTGCCGGAGGGGCGAAGCTGGATGCTCTCCGGCAGCGCCGCGAGCAGATGCATGTCGTCGCATTCGAGCCGCTGCTGCGGGCTTGCTGTGAGCCGCGCCGTCCAGGCCTGCGAACAGCCGTGCACCGCGCCGGGAACTTCGGTGAGAAGATCGCCGTCCGTCGCTCCTCGCTCGCAGCGGCTCCAACGCGTCGAGCCGGGGCGCACGATACAGCACGCCGAGCGTAGTGGCGCCACGGTCGGGCTGCGGAATACGCTCTCGGGAAGCGGGCGCAGGTACCGCGCAATCAGGACTGCGCGCCCGCTCCCGGCGCGAGAATGGGCAGCCCGACCGCTGTTGCGCGCTTCACCAGCTCGCCGTCGTAGGTTGCTATCTCATCGGCGCCCACCCTGATCGCGACGGCGAGGTGGATGGCGTCGTTGGATCGCAGCGGCGCGTGGGCGCCGGCGGCGAGCAGGTCCCCGCGTGTGAGGTCGATCAGACTCACGGAGTCGAGCACGGTCCGCACCGCCTCCAGGTCGATCTCTGCGGGGTGCCGTCCGGCGGCGCAGTGCATCTCGGCGTGCAGCAGCCATGAGGAGATCAGCTGGCGATCCTCCCGCCCGGCCAGCTCCGCAGTCAACGCCTCCGATTGCGGCTCATCCAGGATGAGCTTCATCGCGGCCGAGGTATCCAGATAGCTCCTCCTCACCAGCGGCCACGGATATCGGCGAGTATCGCCTCGCTCTCGGCGGTGCTCCTGCGTCGCACGATCGAGCGCAGGCTGGAGGGCGGGTTGCGCGCCACGCGCACCTGACCTCGGGAGATGAGCTCAGCGAGCGGATCGGCGTCCGGTGGCACCATCAGCGCCGCCACCTGGCCGTTGTTTGTGACCTGGATGGTTTCCCCCCCAGCGACCTGGCGCAGGATCTCAGCGCTCTGGTTGCGCATCTGGCGATGGGAGACCGTCCTCATGTCGCACAGCGTAGCACAATGCCTTCCGGACTCCGACTTGGCGATCGCGTCGCGATCCGCACGAGGGGCGATGAGCAGACCCTCACGTGGGCGCAGTGGCGCCGGCACTCGTACGAGCTCGCCGGCGGCCTGCAGCGGCTTGGCCTAAAGCGCGGAGAGACGCTCGCGATCATGCTCTCCAACAGGCCGGAGTTCCATATCGTCGACCTCGCCGCGGTGCTGCTCGGCGCGATTCCGTTCTCGATCTATGAGACCTGTGCAGCAGGCCAGATCGAGTATGTCATCGGCGATGCGCAGGCGCGCATCGCCGTGGTGGAGCGCCGGCACCTGGAGAAGCTGCTTCAGGCTTGCCGCAACCTGCCCACCCTCGAGCACGTGATCCTCGTCGACCCGCCCGCTGAGGGCGATCTCCCCGACGGCGTGCTCGCGCTCGCCGAGGTGCAGGCGTCCGGCCGCGGCCAGCATACGCTGGCGGCCGTGGCGGCGGCCTCGGCGCAGGTGAGCCCAGAGGATCTCTTGACCTTGATCTACACCTCCGGCACGACCGGGCCGCCGAAGGGCGTGCAGCTCTCTCACCGCAATCTGATGGCGCTCCTTCACGCGCTCGAGCGGGTCGCCAAGCCGCCTGCGGACTCCTGCGTGATCTCCTGGCTGCCCGCCGCCCACATCGCCGAGCGAGCCGCCCACCACTATCTCCCCATCGTCTACGGCCTGCAGACCACCTGCTGCCACGACCCGCGCGAGATCATCTTTCTCCTGCCCGATGTCCGCCCCCAGACGTTCTTCGCGGTGCCCCGCATCTGGGAAAAGCTCGAGGCGGGCATCGAGACGATGCTCGCCAGCCTGCCCGACCAGCAGCGCACAGACACAGAGCGCGCGCTGGCCGCCTCGCTGCGCAGGGTGCGCCTGGAGCAGCGCGGGCAGGAGGTCCCCGAGCAGCTGGCCAACGAGGTTGCCGGCGGCGAGGAGCGGGTGTTCCGCGGTCTGCGCGAGATGCTCGGCCTCGACCGGCTGCAGGCGGTCTACGTCGGCGCCGCTCCCACGCCCGTCGAGGTGATCGAGTTCTTCCACGCGATAGGCGTTCCTTTGGCCGAGCTGTGGGGGATGTCGGAGACCTGCGGGCTTGCGACCGTCAACCCGCCGGGGGCGATCAAGATCGGCACCGTCGGCCCCCCCGCTCCGGGCATCGAGATCTCGCTGGCGCAGGACGGCGAGGTGCTCGTGCGCAGCGAGACCGTGATGCTCGGCTACCGCGGCGATCCGGAGAAGACCGCGCAGACGATCGACTCAGACGGCTGGCTGCACACGGGCGACATCGGCGAGCTGGACTGCGACGGCTATCTGCGGATCGTCGATCGCAAGAAGGAGCTGATCATCAACGCGATGGGCAAGAACATGTCCCCCGCCAACATCGAGGCGCAGATAAAGAGCGCCTCGCCGCTCATCGGCCAGGCGGTCGCGATAGGCGACCGCCGCCCATACAACGTCGCCCTGATCGTCCTCGATCCCGACTTCGCCCCGGTGTGGGCCTCACAGCAGAGCCCGGGAGACCGCTCGTTGCAGGAGCTCTCCCGCGAGCCGGCTCTGCGCGCCGCCGTCCAGCAGGCGATCGACGCCGCCAACTCGCGCCTTGCCCGCGTGGAGCAGATCAAGCGCTTTGCGATCGTGCCCGGAGACTGGCTGCCCGGCGGCGACGAGCTCACCCCCACGATGAAGCTGAGGCGCAAGCCGATCGGTGAGAAGTACGCGGCAGAGATCGAGCGGTTGTACAGCGAAGTGCCGATGTGAGAAGCGAACCTCTCTCTGGCTCGGGAGTTGAGGGCCTTGCGGCTGGACGATGATGGAGTGCCAAAGCTGCAGATGTGAGAATCTCCCGGGCTCGCGCTTCTGCGGTGGGTGCGGAGCCGAGCTTGCGCTGAGCATCAACTGCCCGCAGTGCGCGGCGGAGAACCTCTCCGCTCAGAAGTTCTGCAACGCGTGCGGGCACCCGCTGAGCGGCGCCGCCCCAACCGCCGGCGCAGGCACGGCGTCTCCAGCCGCCGGCGCAGGCGATGTCCCGTCCGCCAGCGAGAGCGAGCCCGCGGAGCCGGCCGTCAGGCGCGATCCCCGCGCATACATCCCCGAGCACCTCGCGCAGAGGATCCGTGCGGCCAGGACCGATCTGGGTGGAGAGCGCAAGCAGGTGACGGTGCTGTTCGCCGACGTCAAGGGTTCGATGGAGCTCGCGGAGCGGACCGATGCGGAGGTGTGGAGGGGGATCATGGAGCGCTTCTTCGCGATCCTCTGCGACGGCGTGCACCGCTTCGAGGGCACCGTGGACAAGTTCACCGGCGACGGGATCATGGCGCTCTTCGGCGCGCCGCTCGCCCACGAGGACCATGCCCAGCGCGCGTGCTGGGCGGCGCTTGCCCTGCAGCGCGAGCTCTCCTCCTACGCCGCGCAGGTGCGCCGGGAGGAGGGGCTCAGCTTCTCGGTGCGGATGGGGATCAACTCCGGCGAGGTTGTGGTGGGCGCGATCGGCGACGACCTGCGCGTCGAATACACCGCGATCGGCCACACGGTCGGCCTGGCGCAGCGGATGGAGGCCCTCGCGGAGCCTGGCCGTGCCTACCTCACCGACCACACGGCCAGGCTCGTCTTCGGCTATCTCGACCTCGAGGACCTCGGCGAGCTCGAGGTCAAGGGCGCCGCCGAGCCGATCAGGGTGCACGCGCTCACCGGCGCGGGCGGCGCACGCACGCGGCTCGACATCTCCAGGGCGCGCGGCTTCACGCGCTTCGTCGGACGTGAGGACGAGCTCGCGATGCTGGAGGCTGCGCTCGAGCAGGCCCGAAACGGAAACGGCGTCGTCGTCGGCGTGGTGGGCGAGGCGGGGGTCGGCAAGAGCCGCCTCTGCAACGAGTTCGCGGAGCGCTGCCGGCGACGCTCGATCCCCGTCTATGAAGCGCAGGGGCAGGCGCACGGCAAGGCGATCCCGTTCCTGCCGGTGCTGCAGATGATGCGCAGCTGCTTCGGCGTCTGCGAGCAGGACACAGACCAGCAGTCGCGAGAGAAGATCGCGGGGCGCCTGCTGCTGCTCGACGACGCGTTCGCGGAGAGCCTGCCGCTGATCTTCGACTTCCTCGCCGTGCCCGATCCTCAGCGGCCGGCGCCGCGCATGGATCCCGACGCCCGCCAACGCGCGCTGCTGGCGATGGTCAAGCGCCTCGTGCACGCCTCGAGCCAGCGCGAGCCCGGCGTGAACCTGCTCGAGGACGTGCACTGGATCGACCCAGGCTCAGAGCTGTTCCTGACACAGCTCGTGGAGGCGATACCGGGGACGCGCAACCTCACGATCATGAACTTCCGCCCCGAGTACAGCGCGGCCTGGATGCGCAAGTCCTACTACCGCCAGATCTCGCTGCTGCCGCTGAGCGAGGAGGCGATCGCAGCGCTCCTGAAGGAGCTGTTGGGGAGCGACCCCTCGCTGAACGGCGTGCCGGCGGTGATCCGTGAGCGCCGCGCCGGCAACCCGTTCTTCATCGAGGAGCTCGTGCATGCGCTGGCGGAATCCGGCAACCTGCAGGGCGCCCGCGGTGCCTACCGCCTTGTGCGCCCCGTCGATCAGGCCGCCGTCCCGCCGACGGTGAACGCAGTGCTCGCGGCCAGGATCGACCGGCTGGCAGAGCGTGAGAAGAGGCTGCTGCAGAGCGCGGCGGTGGTCGGCGTCGAGCTGGCGCGGCCGGTGCTCGAGCACACGGTCGAGCTCAAAGAGGGCGAGCTCGAGGGCGCGCTGCGATCCCTGATCGCGGCCGAGTTCCTCTACGAGCAGGAGCTCTACCCCGAGGCGGTGTACTGCTTCAGGCATCCACTGACGCAGGAGGTCGCATACCGCTCCCAGCTCGGCGAGCGGCGTGCCGCGGTGCACCGCCGGGTGGCGGAGGCGATCGAGGAGCTCTACCCGGACCGGCTCGACGAGCGCGCCGCGCTGGTGGCCCGGCACTGGGAGGCCGCTGGGGCCGCCCTGCCCGCCGCGCGCTGGAGCGCCCGAGCCGCCGCCTGGGTGGGGCTCAACGACGTCTCCGGAGCGCTCGGCCACTGGCGCAAGGTGTCAGAGCTGGTCCAGGGCCTGCCCGAATCGGCCGAGACGACCGCGCTCGCGCTCGGCGCCCGTGTGCAGCGGCTGAACTATGGCTGGCGGCTGGGGATCACAGAGCAGGAGGCCACGGCACACTACGAGGCGGGCAGAGACCTCGCGCAGGCAGGCGGCGACCGCGTGGGCCTGCTGTTGATCACCGCGATGTACGCGAGCGTGCGCGGCACGGCTGGGCACAACCTGCAGGAGAACGTCGAGCTCACCGAGGAGGTCAACCGTCTGAGCATCGAGATCGGCGACCCGAGCCTGCGCATGGCGACTATCGCCGTCCCGCTCTACGGGCGCGTCATCATGGGGCGGCTGACTGAGGCGCTCGAGCTGGCCGAGGAGGGGATCGCGCTGGGCGCCACAGACCCCGCGCTCGGCGGCGGGATCCAGATCGTCTGTCCCTACGCGTTCTGCTTGCAGATGAGGGCCTTGACGCTCTGCCTGATGGGCTATCAGGACGAGCCGGCGGCTGAGCTGCAGCGCGCGATGCGGACAGCCCAGGAGCAGGAAGACTTCGAGACGCTCGGGTGGGCGCACTGCAGTCACGTGGTGCTGGCGCGTTACACCGGACAGAGCGACACGGCGCTCGCCCACGCCACGCAGGCATACGAGATCGGAGAGCGCATCGGCGACGCCTTCGCCCGTGCGGCGTTCCTGTACTACCTCGGGTACGCCCACCTGCTGCGCGGCGAGACGGTCGAAGCGATCGCCGCGATCGAAGGCTCGCTCGAGCTCGCTCGCGAATCGCGCACCAGCCTCGAGCAGGAGCCGCTCCGCCTCGCCGGACTGGCCGAGGCGCTGCTGGCGGCCGGCGATGGGTCGCGGGCGTTGGCGACCGCCAAAGAGTCGCTCGCGATCGCGCTCGAGCGCGGCAGCACGCTTTACCTGTCGGTTTGCCACCGGGTCCTGGCCGAGGTGCTGCTGGCTGGCGAGGGCATCACCAGGGTCACGGCGGCCAGGGAGGCTCTGGAGAACGCCACAGCTGCCGTCGAGGCCACTGGCGCTCGCGCCGAGCTGCCGTTCATCGAACGCGCCCAGGAGATGCTCGTCTCTGGCGGATGATCTTCGGCAGCGCCGCGTCGCCGGCTCGACCAACGTCCAGCGGGTTGAAGTCGAGGACGCGCTCGACGGTCTCGGTGGCGGATGCGCGGAACGTCGTCACCCGCCCGGCGACACCCGCGTTGGCGACGAGCACGTCGAGACCGCCAAGCCGCGCGGTCGCAAAGCCGATCATCCCCTGAACCCCACCCCTCACGAGCGCTCCCTCGCCGGTGGGGTCATACAGCGGCAGATCCGGACTCTCTCAGATCACAGTGCCTCGCGTCTCGCACGGGTGAATTGTGGCCAGGTGGCCTATGTTTTCTCAGACGATCGTCTCTTATCATCGCCGCCGATATGTGTGACGCCCTCGCCAGGGCATCGCGTGCTGCCGCTGAGAACGCCAGGCGGCGGCAGGCGGCAGCCCTCGTCTCGGGGGCGCGAGCATGATCGAGCTTCGCCTGCTGCTCGCGCTCTGCGCCGTCGTTGAGAGATGGGGCCGGGCCCTTGCGTGGGCTCGACGTGGAGGCCCATTGCCGGTGTTCGCGGCCGCGCTTGCGCTCGGCTGGACAGCCGCGAGGCGCAGGAGCGCCGCGTGAGCGCGGTACGTTCGATTCGCGATCTTCCCGGACCTCGCGGGCTGCCGCTGATGGGCAACGGGTTTCAACTGCTGCCGCTGAGTCGCGCCCATCTGCAGGTGGAGGCGTGGTGTGAGCGCTGCGAGCCGATCTTCCAGTTTCGTGCGGGCAGGCGGCGGTGGGTGGCGATCGCCGATCAGGAGGAGGTCAACGTGCTGCTGCGAGATCGGCCACAGGGGTTCAGGCGTGTGCGGGAAATCGAGAGGGCGTTCGGGGACGCCGGCTTGCCGTTCGTGTTCTCGGTCGAGGGTGAGGCGTGGAAGCGCCAGCGCCAGCTCGTCGTGCGAGCGCTGAACGCGAACCACCTGCACCGCCACTACGGCGTGATCCGGACCGCGACGCTGCGGCTGCAGCAACGCTTGCGCGAACATGCGCGCTGCAGAGAGTCGTTTGCGATCACGCAGCTGTTGACGTCGTTCTCCGTCGACGTCGCCTCGGCCCTCGCGTTCGGACAGGACCTGAACACGCTGGAGCGCGGAGAGGTGGAGCTGCAGCGCCACATCCAGCGGGCGTTCGGGATGTTCGCGGTCCGTGCGTTCTTCCCGTTTGCCTACTGGCGCTTCTTCGAGCTGCCGGCCGATCGTGCCTTCAAACGGTCGCTTACGGTGCTGCGCACCGCGGTCGCGGGCTTCATCGAGCAGGCGCGCGCGGAGATGCGGCAGCGGCCTGAGCTGCATGAGGCTCCGGAGAACTTTCTGCAGGCGATGCTCGCCGGCCAGAGCGACGGCAGCTTCACCGATGAGGAAGTGATCGGCAACGTTTTCGGACTGCTGCTGGCTGGGGAGGACACGACGGCGCACACGCTGGCGTGGACCGTGTGGTTTCTCGCGCAGCACAGAGACATCCAGGAGCGGCTTGCGCGCGAGGCCGCCGCGCTGCTCGGCGATGCGTCCGTTCCGGCCGATCACGAGGTCGTCTCGCGGTTCCCCTACGGCGAAGCGGTGCTCAAGGAGTCGATGCGCCTCGAGCCGGTGTCTGTATGGGACAGCTACGAGCCGGTGGCAGACACGACGCTCTGCGGCACACGGATACCTGCCGGCACACGCATCGTGCTGCTGAAGCGCCACGTGAGCCGCAGCGCCGGCGGGCCCGAGTTCGACCCCGACCGCTGGCTCGAGCCCGACCGCGGCGGGGCGCAGGATCAGGGCGCCCGACAGGATC
>JAJYUP010000101.1 GCA_021792455.1 Actinomycetes bacterium
CGCGGGGCGGGGACTCTCGCGCCTGTTCGAGGGGAGGCACGTCGAGCTGCGCACCGGGGAGCGCACGCAGGTGCGCCGTAAGCGCCGCTGCCCAGCGGGTCTCAGCGTCGCTTGCCGCCACCTGCAGCTTTGCGGAGACGATCTCCTCCTCGTCGTGGAGCTGCCCGAGGAGCAGATCGCCGACTCGCTTTCGCGCCTCGGCTGACAGCGGCTTTGCGAGCTCAGGGGCAAGCGCGGCGAGTGCCGCGTAGGCGCGGACTTCGACGGCCCTCGGGTCGATATCCAGGGAGGAGGCGATGTCGGCGTAGCGAAGCCGCTCGCACAACAGCAGCTTCAGCGTCGCCCGCTGGTCTGGCGGCAGCTCATCAAATCCGCTCATCTCTCGCTCTCGCACCCAGTCCCGATCCTCGTGCGGCGCCCAGCTTCACGCTCCCCGTCTCTGGTCGCATCATGCGCGCTCTCAGACAGCTTCGCGGGGCTGTCCGGAGCGCTGCGCCTGCTTGGCTTAGGCTATCGTGGCGGCGCGATGGAGGCGCCAAGCGTTCAGCAGCTCAACGACGGAATGGTCGGCTTCGATCGGCTCTACGGCCTGCGGGTCACCGACTGCTCGGAGCGCGAGGCGAGCGGCGAGATCGAGGTCACTGACGATCTCAGGCAGCCGATGGGTCTTCTGCATGGAGGGGTCCTCGCGTCGATCGCTGAGTCACTCGCCTCGATGGCAACCGCGATAGCCGTGCTGCAGCAGGGCGAGCTTGCGATGGGCCTGTCCAACAGCACGAGCTTCCTTCGCCCTGTCACCTCAGGGCGGGTGCGAGCTCATGCAAGGCGCATCCACAGGGGCCGCACGACATGGGTGTGGGACGTCAGCTTCACCGATGAGGCCGGCTCGCTCTGCGCGGTGACGCGGATGACCGTTGCTGTGCGTCCCGCTCGGGGCGCCTGAGGCCGCCGCTGTCGCGAGGTCCCTCAGGCCTTGGCCTGCGAGGCGCCCGCCGACGGAACGTCGGGCGAAGGAGGCGATCCGTCACTTCGCGGCGGCGCGCGAGACGCCTGCAGGCGGAATCGGCGGCAGCGTTCGGATCGTTCGAGGCTGCTGTATGGGAAGCGCTTCATCGGTGAAGCTCGTGCCTGGGCGTGCGGGTGCAAGCTCCTGCCCCTCGCTGCCGGGAGCATTCACTGGGACGATCGCGGCAGCGGCGGCACGGGCCACCTTCGCTCCCGTCGCGCGCACGTCGACCACCACAGGTCCCGTCCGCAGCTCGATCACGGCACCGTGCTGAGCGGCCAGCCCTCTCACCCCCCTCATCACGATCGGCTTCGTGCCCTCGCCCGCGGACGGCAGGAACGTGCTCTGCGGCGAAGTGATCAGCTCGAGCGCGGTTCGGCAGGTCGCTGGCCCTCCGGAGAGGCAGTTGCCGTACTGAAGCGTGAATGCGCCGCCAGGGTCTTCGCTCACGTTCGTCAGCGCCATGCCATCGAACCGCAGCCCGAGCCAGTAGATCGGAATCGCTTCGACGGTCAAGAGCTGCTCCAGGGACGACAAGCTGACAGGCCTTTCTACGATCGAGCTTCCACATCCGGCGATCGCCGTCGCTGCGGCGATGACAACCGCGAGCGTCCCTGCTGCTGCGCGCGTTGGAGCTCTGAGTCGGCGCACTCTCAACCCTGATACCGGTTCGTGATCGGCATTCTCCTGTCGCGGCCGAACGCCCTGCTCGTCACCTTTATGCCTGGAGGCGCCTGACGGCGCTTGTACTCGGCGCGATCGACGAGCCGGCAGGCGAGCTCCACCTCCTTCGCGGGCAGGCCTGCCGCGACCAGCTGCTCTCTGCTCGCCTCGCGCTCGACGCAGCCCTGCAGAATCTCGTCCAGCAGATCATAGGGTGGCAGCGTGTCGGCGTCCGCCTGTTGCGGGCGCAGCTCCGCTGAGGGCGCTCGCGTCAACACCGTCGGCGGGATCGGCGCCTGCACGGCGCCGCGCCGCGCGCCTGCCGGGGAGTTCCGCCACTCGCACAGCTTGTAGACGAGCGTCTTCGGAACGTCCTTGATCACGGCAAACCCGCCGGCGAGATCGCCGTAGAGCGTCGTGTAGCCGACGGACATCTCCGACTTGTTGCCGGTCGTCAGCACGAGCCAGCCGAACTCGTTCGAGAGCGCCATCAGCAGGTTGCCGCGGATGCGGGCCTGGAGGTTCTCCTCCGTCACCGAAGGGGGACGGTCGCCAAGCGTCGGCCCGAGCACCTCGAGGTAGGCGGAGAGCACGGGCTCGATCGGCAGCGTATGGGTGTCCAGCCCCAGCGCGTCTGCGAGTGCGGCCGCGTCTGAGCGCGTGCCCTCTGAGGAGTAGCGGGAGGGCATGAGGACGGCGCTCACGCGCGAAGGGCAGAGCGCGTCGGCCGCGAGGCAGGCGACGAGCGCAGAGTCGACGCCGCCGGAGAGCCCAAGCACGACGCGCTCGAAGCCGTTCTTGCCGACGTAGTCGCGCAGGCCGAGGCAGAGCGCCGCGTAGACCTCCGCCTCCATCGGGGTGATCGTCGCCTCCAGCCTTCCTGCTGTGCGCCCGCCGACTGTTGCCTCAGGCGCCGGCCCCGCGTGTCGCGCCGGCTGCGACGTCAGCGCAGGCAGCACGCTCACCGTGCGCGCAGAGCGCCGCGCCAGCGGCCGGTGCCCTGAGTCGCGCAGCCGCGCAGCGGAAGCGGCGTGGAGATCGACGTCGCAGAGCAGCAGATCCTCCTGAAACTGGACGGCTCTCGCGATCGTCTGCCCGGTGTGGTCGATCACACAGGAGTGCCCGTCGAAGACGAGCTCGTCCTGCCCTCCGACGAGCCCACAGAACGCGACGCATGCGCGGTGCTCGCGCGCTCGCTGGGCAAGCATCCGCTCCCGCTCGATGCCCTTGCCCACCTGATATGGGGAGGCGGAGATGTTCACGATCAGCGTCGCGCCGGAGATCGCCTCGTCGGTCAGCGGTGGCCCTGGCTCCCAGATGTCCTCGCAGATCGTCAGCCCAACCATGTCCGCTCCGATCGGCAGCACGGCGCCGGCAGCCCCTGCCTGGAAGTAGCGCTGCTCGTCGAAGACGCCATAGTTGGGCAGCAGCATCTTGCGGTAGATCGCATGGACCCTGCCCTCTGCAAGCACCGCAGCCGCGTTGTAGACGTCCTCTGCGCGCTCCGGGAAGCCGACGATCGCAACGAGACCCTCAACCTCGTCGGCGAGCTCGTGGAGCGCGGCCTTCGCGTCGGCGAGGAAGTGCTCTCGCAGCAGAAGATCCTCAGGCGGGTAGCCCGTCAGCGCGAGCTCTCCGAAGAGCACGAGCTGCGCACCCGCTGCGCTCGCCTCGCGAAGCCCTGAGCGCATGCGCTCGAGGTTGCCTCTCAAGTCACCGACGGTCGCGTTGATCTGGCAGAGGGCGAGGCGCATCGTCGGGTCAGACTACCGCCAGCGCAGCCATCCACCCCCGCGGTGCCGTCTACCCCCGCGGTGCCATCCACCCCCGCGCTGCCGTCCAGTGCCAGCGGTGGGCCCGAACGCCTGCAGCTTGCCTCGCCCGCCGCGAAAACCAACGTGATCGAAACGCTGTGTGTGATGCACGTCACAGATCATGCTCGCTTTTCGCCTAACGTTGGCTGCCATTGCTTGACAGATGCCGAGTCGCCCCTCGCTGAGGGGCGAGCGGGGAACCCACCGCCTGTGCGTTCACCAGCGCGCGGCGAGAGGTGATCGGTCGCTCATGCGGTCGCAGCGTGGTTCTCGATACGGGCGGGCTGCTTTCTCGTCGTCTGCCTCGTCTCGCGGTACTCACCCCGAGTGCCGGAGCTCACCCCGCAGGCGCGACAAAGGAGGTCTCACGACCATGCTCACACCTGCGATGAGCTCGGGGCTGCCTGCAGGGCCGCCAGCCGGGCTCCCGACGGGACCATCGATCGTTGCCGAGGCGCCGGGGATCCTGCCTGGCGCGCGACGCCGCGAGCGCCTCCGCATCCACAGCGCAACCCTCAACGTGCTCCTCGGACACGCTGTCGTCGTCACTGGGCGCATCAAACCGACTCTCGATGAGGCGCTCATCACGCTGCGCGCCCTGCATCGTGGCCGGTGGGTCGTGATCGCGCGGGCTCGCACAGGCGCCGCAGGCCGATTTCGTTTGCGCTACCGCATGCGCAGCCTCAGCACATGGCCGATCGAGGTTGTCTTCCGTGGCGGACGTCACGCGGACGGCACTGCCCGCCGCCTCGGCACCCTCACCTCCTTCAGGGTTGCGATCGCCTCCTGGTATGGCGGCGGCGGACCGCTCGCATGTGGCGGTTACCTCACCAGCAGCACGATCGGCGTTGCGAACAAGACCCTGCCCTGCGGCACCTGGCTGACGCTTCGCTACGGCGCGCGCAGCGTCCGTGTGCAGGTGATCGATCGTGGCCCCTTTGTCCCTGGGCGGGAATTCGACCTCACCGAAGCGACGAAGCAGGCGCTCGGCTTCGAAGGCGTTGGTCCGGTGTGGGCGTCGCGCTGAGGGGTGGGGCTTCGCGGGCGCGTCGGCGCCGCGCCGCGGCTGCGACGGACCCGCGGTTGTCTCGAATCGGGAAACGGTGGGACCTCGGCGACTCGTGGTCGCCGAGCTGTGTCCCATCAGCGTTCGAAGACGGCGAAGAAGTCGCGGTCGTCGGGTTCTGAGAGATATCTCGTCGCGGGCCGTTCGGTTTCGTCGAGCAGCTTCGTCGGATGCGCTCCCCCTGGGCCTCCATATGTGTTGAAGGTCACCCAGTAGGAGTTGATGTCGAGCTCCATCGCCCTCACCGCGCCAGCATGGATCAGGATCGCGGCGAGGCTGCCGACCGTCTGATCGTTCGCCTGTGCGTAGACGAGATCCCCCTGCTTCGTCACGCCGACGCCGGAGCGCCACACCTGGATTGCGTTGCCGAGCGTTGCGCCCCATTCGGCGGTGTCGTTCAGGCGGGGGTTCGGGCGGCCGTTCATCACGATCAGTGGCAGGTTCTGGGCCGCGAAGACCACGTTCGAGGGCACGCTTGGACCGCCCGTCCATTCTTCGACATTCACTTCGCCGCCGGCACGCTCGATGATCGTGCCCTGGCCGCGGACCATCGGCGCGTAGGCGTGGCCGTTCAGGGCGAAGCCGCCGTGGGAGTCTTCGTACTTGAAGCCGGCGTTGAAGGTGGCGAGAAGCTTGCCACGTTCACTCGGCAGCACCTCCATCGGCCCTCGATTCGGCATCGGCACCGAGGGCTGTTCGCGGCCGGGGTAGAGCTTGATGCGCGTTCTGTGAGGGTCGATCCACGCGACCCCGGCGACCAGGCGCGGGTATTCGCTTGGGTCGCTCCTGAACGTCGTCACGAGCAGGGGCGGGTATGGGCTTGCGTTCGTGCGCGTCGCGTGCCAGACCCCCTCGCCGGGCAGCGCCGGGCTGGTGAGCGGGGTGATCGGCGGCGGCTGGTAGGGGTGGTGTGCGACGTGTGCCTTCGTCTTCGGGGCGCTCACGGCGACCCCGACGTGGGGGAGGGCCTTCAGCTTCGGCCCGCCCTTGCTCGGCGCCGTCAGCGAGTAGTAGATTCGCTCGATTTCGGAGACGAAGCCTGCGCCTCCATTGCTGCGCAGCCACTCGATCGAGCGGATGTCGATGCTCGTGTTCGACGGCGAGGCGACCATCGCGAGGTAGGAGATCAGCGCCGGCACGAGCGCTATCGCGCAGGCGAGAAGCGCGATGCGGCGCAGACGCTCGGCAGCTGTCATCGACTGGCGCGGCCAGCGCTGTGGGCGATGCCTCGCGCTCGAGGTCGGGCTCGGTCGTGGCGGTACGCGAAGGGCCATTTCTCTGCAGTGATCGTATGCGGCGGGTTCGGTGCGTTCGCCGGTCAACGCGCCTTCTGAGAGGACTCTCACGGTGCGTGAGGCGAGTCGGGTTTTTGTCCTCGCCCACGCCTGAGAGTACTCTCAGAGCATCGCACGCAACCGTCCCGCGCGGCGGGCGTCACCAACGACTCTCATGTGCTCTTGCGCAGCCGCGAGGGTGAGAGCATTTTCATCTCTGGGATAGGACAACATGAACTCGATGTGCTGGGATTGGCCACTGTGGGCGACCGGGCAGCAGCGCCGTGGCCGCGATCTCCAGCGAGGCGTCCACGATGATCGAGATGACTGCCGTTCGACTTCAGACAACTGAGGGCTCGGAGACCTCTGGGCCCGTCGCAGAGCCCGTTGCAGGCGCTCGCTTCGAGCCTGTCGCCGTGTCGCGCACCTACAGGTTGCCGGCCCTCGTGCGGGCATGCCGCCCACGGCAGCAGGTGAAGAACCTGCTCGTCGCAGCCGCACCTGGCGCCGCCGGCGTGCTCACCCACCCCTCAGTCGCTGAGCGGGTCGCAGTCGCGTTCGCCTGCTTCTGCCTGCTCTCCAGCGCCACGTACCTGCTCAACGACGTGCGCGATCGGCAGGAGGATGCACGCCATCCGAGGCGTCGGCTGCGGCCGATCGCCGCGGGAGAGGTGTCTGTCACGGCCGCCGTTTCCGCTGCAATCGTGCTTGCGCTCGTGGGCCTCGCCGCAGCCTTCGCAGTCAGCCTCGCTCTTGCCGGTGTCGGTGCGGGCTATCTCGCGCTCACGATCTCCTACTCGGCGTGGCTGCGCAGGATCGCGGTCGCTGATCTCGTCGCGGTCTCGGCGTGCTTCGTGCTGCGAGCGCTGGCGGGCGGCGCTGCAACCGGCGTGCCGGTCTCGAAGTGGTTCATGATGGTCACGTGCTTCGGCGCTCTCTTTCTCGTCTCGGGCAAGCGCTATGCGGAGTTGCGCAACGAGGGTGTGCTCGCCGCTACGAGAGCGTCCCTGGGCGACTACTCGGAGAGCTATCTGCGGTTCGTCATGATCCTCGCCGCGGCGGTCGGCAGCGCCGCCTACTGCCTCTGGGCTTTCCACGGCAAAGGCAGTGATGGCCTGTCCTGGTACGAGGTGACGATCGTGCCGTTCGTGATGTGGCTGCTGCGCTACGGACTGCTGATCGACCAGGGCGCTGGACAGTCCCCTGAGGAGCTCGTGCTCGGGGATCGCTTCCTGCTTGCGGTGAGCGCGCTCTGGGTGGCGCTGTTCGCGTGCGCTGTGTATGTCGGCACATAGCGTCATCTCCTCAGACGGGCGCAGTGCGAGCCGGGCGCTTCCGCAGACCCTCGGTGGGCACGCCGGTCCGCAGCCCCCACGGCGGATGCTCAGCGGCTGGGGTCGGACGCGCCTCAGCAGCTGCGTCGTGCTCTGCCCCCGCAGCCCTCGCGAGCTTGCAGAGGCGCTCAGTGGCGAGCTTGCGCGACGGGGTGGGGTGATACCCCGAGGCGCGGGGCGAAGCTACGGCGACGCCGCGCAGAACGACGGCGGGCTCGTCCTCGATCTCACCGGGCTGCGTGGACTGCAGGTGCTTCCCGGCGATCCGCCGGTCCTGCGAGCGATGGCGGGGAGCACGCTCTCTGAAGCTGCAGCCGTGCTCGCCGCGGATGGCCTTGCGCTGCCCGTGCTGCCCGGCACACGGCACGTCACCTTCGGGGGGGCGATCGCGGCGGACGTGCATGGCAAGAACCATCGAGTCGACGGCAGCTTCGGACGTCACGTCAGGGAGATCACCCTCTGCACCCCTGATGGCCGGCTGCGCAACCTCTCGCCCCAGAGCGAGCGAGAGCTCTTCTGCGCCACGATCGGCGGGATGGGGCTCACCGGCGCGATCGTCTCCGCGACGATCGCCGTCCGACACCTCTACGCGCCGATGCTGCCCGCCGACGTCGATCGCACCGACCACATTCATCAGGCGCTCGAGCTGATGGCAGACGACGTGCGTCACCGCTACAGCATCGCCTGGGTCGATCTGCTCTCAGGGGGGCGCAGGTTCGGCCGCTGCACGGTGATGCGCTCCAACGATAGACCAGCCGCGGAGGCGCTCGATGCGCGCGGCGAGCTTCGCTGGCGGCTGCCTGGGCGCAGGCGGCTCGCAGTGCCGAAGGAGTTTCCCAGCTGGGTGCTCAGCGACCAGCTCGTGCGGGCCTTCAACGGTCTGCGCTGGCACCGCACGCGGGCGCGCCCCACGGCAACGCTGGTGAGCGCGGGGGCGCACTTCTTTCCGCTCGACGCACTTGGGAGCTGGAACAGGCTCTACGGCGACGGTGGCCTTCTGCAGTACCAGGCGCTCGCGCCTGATGATCGCCCAGAGGTGCTCATCGAGATCGTGCAACGGCTTCGCGCAGCGCGCCTGCCGATGTATCTCGCGGTCATCAAGCGCTTCGGGGAGGGCTCTGGCGGGATGCTCTCCTTCCCGAAGCCAGGGTGGACGATCGCGATCGACCTGCCCGCAGGCGCACCGCGCCTTCACGACACCCTCGACGCGATCGATTCGTGGCTTGTCAGCGAGGGCGGGCGCGTGTATCTCGCGAAGGACGCGCGGCTGCGCGCAGAGCTGATGCCTGCGATGTACCCGGCGCTCGACGCCTTCCAGCGGATCCGCGCGGCCATCGATCCCGATCGGCTGCTGCGCTCCGACCTGTCTCGCCGGCTCGGCCTCGAGGAGGTTGGCAGGCGATGAGCGTCGCTCGAAGGCGAGACCGTCGCCCGGCAGGTCCGGCGAGAAGCATCGTGGGCGCACACTCCGCGCCGGGCGGGAGCGAGGGATCGTGACCACCAGCGCTTCGGCGAGGCCGCGGCGGGTCATGCTGCTCGGCGGGACCTCTGAGATCGGCCTTGCGATCGTCAGGACGCTCGCTGCGAAGGGACCGCTCCACGTTGCGCTTCTCGGCAGGGACGAGACGGCGCTGCAGCGTGCGAGCACCTCGCTTCTCTCGGCGGGCATCTCACAGACGAGCGTGCTCAGCGGCCTGCAGGCAACGGAGACAGATCACCATCGGGAGATCATCAGCCGCGCCTGGGAGTCGCTGCAGGGAGCTGACATCGCGATTCTTGCGGTCGGGGTGCTGGGCCAGCGCGGGGGGTTTCCCGATGACATCGAGGGCGCGGTGGAGGTGCTCGACGTCAACGTCTCAGGCAGTGGCTCGCTGCTGATGCACACCGCAGAGCGGATGCGCCAGCAGGGGGCGGGGACGATCATCGTGCTCTCCTCCGCGGCGGCCGTGCGGGCGCGCCGCTCAAACCCCGTCTACTGCGCCTCGAAGGCCGCGATCGACGCCCTCGCTCAGGGTCTTGCTGACGCTCTGCATCCCGACGGGGTGGAGATCATCGTCGTCAGGCCCGGATTCGTGACGACGAAGATGACCGCGGGCATGCGCAGACCGCCGCTCGCCTGCAACGCCGACGAGGTTGCTGAGGCGACCGTTGCGGCGTTCGAGCGCGGCGTCCACACGGTGTGGGTGCCACGAGC
>JAJYUP010000102.1 GCA_021792455.1 Actinomycetes bacterium
ATGAAGCCCCATTTGAGAAGTGGTGCGCATTCTGGGCGAAGAGCGGGGTGTTCACGCTCTGCCAATGCTGGGATGAGGAGATCGAGGGCGTCCTGGAACGCGAAGACAAGCCGGCATTGGAAAACGCTCGCAAAGAGCGTGGCAAGAGCAAGGTCCGTGTCGGTCGCGATTACGCGGAAAAGGTGTCGCCGCCCAAGTGTCTTCGCTGCATCTACAGGCAGATCCTCGAGCACTTGCAGCTCCACCTTCCCGAGGCCGCTTCGGCGGCCGGGTGCTCGAGCCCGTCCTCGAGCGTCCCGCCGATCGGGGATGGACATGGTTGAGCCCATGATGACCGAGTCGACGGAGGACGGAAGCCGACTGCCGGACAGCGTGGCCGCCGTGGCTCGCGGGCTGTTCTCGAGCAGGTTGGCGGCGATCAGGACCTCGTCCATCACGCCCGCCCGCAGAAACGTGAGATCCTGGGCTGCGCGCATCCGCACAATGTGGCGAAGTGGCGCGCCAGCGCTCATCATCCCCTGCGTCGACGCGCCCGTTGAGCCGCGACTTCATCGCGGATCAGCCTCTCGGCCGCCTCGTGCCCTCGCTCACTCAGAGCGAAGGCAACGGGCTCGTTACGCGGTCGATGTCTGGCGTGGACGCTGGTGAGGGATCGAGCCCGAGTCTCGCCTCTTCCGCGACGAGCGCTGCATCGATGTATTCGCGCGCCAGCGCGTGATACGGGCGCCGCAGCGTGTCGGCGCGACGCTTGAGCTGATCGAGCGTCTCCTGGTCGAGCTTGAGGTTGAGCTGTTCGGTGAAACTCTCAGAGCGCCCGGATGGCTGCTGCGAAGGCACGTCGCGCAGAGCGTCGATCAGCCATGAGCGCGCCAGAGCGTGGTACGGCAGCGAGCGGGCGGCGGCGACGGCCCTGATGCGCGCACGCCGTCCAGTCGCGATACGCAGCGTGATCTGTGCGCCCTTACTCCGAGGCCTCAGCGGTGGCGCCTCTGGCAGGCTCGACCACGCATCGGCATAGTCCTGCTCGAGCAGCTTCCAATGCCTGTCGCTCATGTTGTCTCCCGTCGGTAGGTCCGCTTCTCCCTCTCGGTCATCTCGCGAGCGCTGTACACGCGGACGACGCCGTCTGCGCGCTGCTCGTAGACGAGGAGAAGCAGGCGGCCGTCGTCTGTCTTGCCGAGCATGAGCAGGCCTTTGCCGTGGCGCCGACGCGTGCTCGGGTTCGCAAAGCACTGCGCGCTTCCTCGGCGCTGACGTTGTGCCGCTCGAGCAGCTTCTGCTCGTTGTGCTCATCCCAGTCGAACTGCGGACGGAGGTTGAAGTGTCCGGCGGGTCGCCGATGGCGCCTCAAGGCCGGACCTCTAGTATAGCGTCTGGATATACAGGCTTGATTCGGCCGCCTCGGGAGCATTTGCAGCGGCGCCAAACGGGACCGCCCCACCACTCTGTTCGCATCAAGCGGCTCCAAAATGGTTGTCGTCAACTGGAACAGCTGCGCTGACCGGGGGGACCCGACCACGAAAGGCCAGCATCTGTGGATTCTCGCCGAGACCGAGGACGTTGCCGCGGACGTACTCGCCGCAAGTCGCGGGCGCGCTGATCGCCGCCTCAACGTGGAAGGCTTCCGCCGGTGCGTGTGGCGATCGTCATCTTTGAGGGGGTGGATGACCTCGACGCCTTCGGACCGTTTGAGGTGCTCGCCGCCGCCGGGCTGCTCGAGCGGCGCCCGGCGGCCACCCACCACGCTGCGCGTCGCGACCTGCAGGAGATGGGAGCGCAGGTTGTCGATGCGCGCGTCGTCGACGACGGAGAGATCCTCACCGCCGGCGGCGTCACCTCTGGGATCGACCTCGCACTGCGGATCGTCGAACGCGAGTGGGGCGCCGAGCTTGCGGACAGGCTCGCGGCGGGGATCGAGTATCAGCGGCAGTGCGCAGTCCACCACGGGCCACGCGGCCAGCGCTGCTGACCAGCGCGACCGCTTCACGCAGGAAGTCCTCAAGCCGACCGTCGCGTGGGGGCGACGCTGTCCCCATATCTGCAGACCGTCGGATACGCATACATGGGATTCCCTTCGGGCGCCGACAGGGTGAGCCAGACGCCAGGGGAGACGCGCGTGCCCAGGAGCGCGCTTCAGTTGCCCGGCTCGCGCCTGCCGCCAGTTGCGCGCCAGCCGCCAGGTGCGCGCTCGACACCGCCTGCCAGGCAGCTCAGGCGTGTTGCGAATCGTCGTGGACGGCTTGGGGCGCGGCCGATGCCCCCCGCCGCAGCGCAGGCGGCGCTTCACGCTTTCGCCCAGATCCTGCGCGAACGACACCCAGGTCTCGTGCTTCTGCCGGTCGGCCGTGACCGGCAGGAGTGGGCTGCGAGCGAGCCCTCGACTGGAGTGATCGTGCGTCCATTCGCAGCGTCTGGGCAGCGCCTCGCGGACGGCGGCGGTCCTCCTGCGGCCTCATCTCCGGCGCGCTGGCAGGAGATGAGCGAGGCCGGCGTCTGACGTCTTCGCGAACCACTCGCCGCCCTCAGGAGAGGGCGCGCCTGATCAGTGCGACGATCTCCTTCTCCACTTCCGGGGTGATCTCTGTGAGCGCATAGTCGGTCGGCCACATCGTGCCGAGGTCGAGGTTCGCCTGGTCGCTGAAGCCGAAGGTCGCGTAGCGGGTCTTGAACTTCCCGGCGTCGCGGAAGTAGCAGAGCACCTTGCCCTGCTTCGTGTATGCGGGCATCCCGTACCAGGTGCGCGGGGAAAGCTCCGGCGCGGTGTCCTTGATGATCGCGTGCAGACGCTCCGCGATCAGGCGATCCTGCTCCCGCATCGCGGCGATCTTCGCAAGCACCTCGCCTTCGGCGTCCGCTCTGGTCTGGCTGGCACGCCTCTCCCTCGCACGTTCCCGCATAGCGGCCCTCTCCTCGGCCGTGAACGCCTGCGAGCTCTTCGTGCTGCGCTCTGTCTTCTGCGTGTGATCGACGCTCGGCATCATCGCTCCTGCGAGGTCGTGGTTGGATCGCTGATGGGGGCCGTGCTCAGTGGCCACTAGGTCGCGGTGGACGCCGGTGCAGTCTCACACATCTCGGCTCATGCCCTGCTCGCGCCTTGCCTCGATCGGGAGCCCATCGCCCTGGGCGTCCAGGCGGGCTGGCGGCGCGCCCTGAGCGGGCCTGCGATCATTGCATCCCACACACGCACTGAGAGGGGTGGACACTGTGGTGAAGTACACGCTGAAGAACCTGACCAACCTCCCTGATGTGGCGTCGCAGTCCGGGCTCGACGACATCCAGGAGGCGCGGTTCGCCAAGGACGCCCTGGAGGCGAAGAGAACCGGACTGAGCTACCACCGGATCAAGGCCGGCAGGCGTCAGCCGTTCGCGCACAGGCACAATGAGGCGGAGGAGGTCTACGTCGTCATCGCCGGATCGGGGCGCGTGAAGCTCGATGAGGATGTCGTCGAGCTGCACCCGCTCGACGCGCTGCGTGTCGCCCCTGAGGTCACTCGTGCCTTCGAGGCCGGCGCGGAAGGCATCGAGCTGCTCGCCTTTGGGCCTCGGCACGACGGCGATGGCGAGATGCTCAGGGACTGGTGGAGCGACTGAAGCCGGGCTTTGGCGCAGCACGCAGGTCGGCTCGAGGTTCGACTGCGCGCTCTCTGCGCGGGGCCGGTCCGATCAGCCTCAGCGGCAGGGGACTCGGTCCCTGCCGCTAAAAGGTGTCCAGGCCCTGGTACTCGGCGGCCTGGAGGACCTTCTGGTCGAAGGAGGCCACACTCGACCCGGTGTGCTTCGCTGTCGCGAGGCAGTAGGCATCGGGAAGGCTCACGGGGTGGCGGCCCCTGATCCTGGCCGCTTCGACGGCTATCGCCTCGTTGGGAAGGTGGACCTGCACGCCAAGTGCGGCGATCGCCTCTCTGGCTCTTGCGAGCAGCGTCGGATCTGCGGAGGGCGCGATCAGCACCTCGCTGAGATTGACGACGCTCATCGGCACGACATCCCGGCGGCGCCGCCACTGCCTCAGCAGCGTTCGTGCGCGCACGTGGTGCGCGTCGCGGCTGTCCAGCGCGCCGATCAGCACGTCCGCGTCCAGCAGCCTCCTCACCGCTCAGCGTCCTCCCTGTCGAGCTGATCGAGATAACCCGGGGGGTAGACGCCGCTCAGCGCGCCGAAGGCGTCCTCAAAGGAGAGCGCCGCGCGCCGAACCCGGACCTCGCCCTCGCCGGCCGGCTCGACGACCACGGACTCGCCCGCGTGAAGCCCAGCCTCCTTCAGGGTCGAGACGGGGATCGTGATCTGGTTCTTTGCCGAGATTCTCGCCATGCCTTTACTTTATCGGTAAAGCATTCAGATGCCCACGGCGCTCGTGCGGTCTGCGGGGGCGCCCGCGGCGCTCCTGCGGCCGGCCAGGGTGCCAGTGTCGCTCGCGCGGTCTGTCAGGGTCCGGCAGAGGCCACATATGGCCTGATCGGCCCGTTATCACGTCCGCGGCGCGGCAGATCGTCCGGCGCTTCGCCCCGCCAGAGGATCCTCACGCGCTCCTCGAGCGGCGCGCTCGTATCGCCCGCAGCCACGATCACAGCGTCGATCGAGCTCGAGAGGATCCGGCCTCGCTCCTCCAGTGAGAGCTCATCGTAGGTGGCGATCATCTCTGTGTCCGGGCCGAGCGCACCAGCTGCCATCACCTTCGCGCGTGCCTCATCGACGGCGGTGGCTCGGGCCTGCAGCGCGGCGTGGTAGCCGCCGCCGAGCAGGCGTCTCGCCGTCAGGTCTGAGGCGAAGCTCTCGAGCTCCTGCTCCGCCTCCTGAAGCTCGGCGACAGCGCAGGCGAGACCCTCGCTGTCAACCCCGACGCGAAGCGCCTGATCTTCCATCTCGCTGCGCCACACCGCCTCGACGTACTGCTCGAGCCCCTCGCGCCGGATGCTGACGGGTGCGGCGCACTGGCCGGCGTTGTGAACGCCGCGGCAGCGGTAGAGCAGCTGCTCTGAGGGTCGACCCGGTTTTGAGACCTGCGGGGCGAGCAGATAGCGGCATCCTGCGCAGCGCACGATTCCGCCGAGCAGGTTCGGTCTGCTGCCGCGTTTGGAGGCTCGGACGGGCGCGAGGTTCGCCGCCTGCCACTCGGCGAGGCTGACGATCGGCTCGTGCGCCTTTTGGTTGACGGCCCTGCCTCGGTGGGCCTCGCCGAGGTAGACGCGGTTTTTGATCATCCGCTCGACGTCTTTCGGCAGCCAGCGGCCTCCCCTCGGACGGGGGGCGATCTCGTCGAGGCGCCTTGCGATATCGGTGCGCGTCATGTGGGCGGCACGCATCTCGAAGGCCTCGCGGACAGCGCCCGCGAGCGGTCCAGGCCGCAGGCGGCGGTCCTCGCCCTTGACGTAGCCGAACGGCGTGAACTTCGCGATGTGGATGCCGCGCTCGATCGCGCTCGCGTTCGCGGTCTGCCACGACTCTGTGATCCGGTCGCGCTCGAGCTCGGCGAATACGAGCAGCATCCGCAGGAACGCTCTGCCCATCGGCGTGGAGAGGTCGATGTTCTCCGCGACGCTGACGAGCACGGCACCATGGCGCTCGAGCTCCTCGAGCGTTGCGAGTGCGCCGACGAGCGTGCGTGCGAAGCGGTCGAGCTTCGCGACGATCACCCCGCTGCTCTCGCCGCTGCGCACGCGCGCCATCATGGCCTCGAAGATCGGCCGCCTCATCGTCCCGCCGCTGACGTCGAGCTCCGGCTCGTGCCAGTGGAGCTCGTGGCCGTGCGCCTTGGCCCAGCCGGCGATCTGCTCGCGCTGTATCTCCGGCGAGATGAAGCTCTCGCCGCTGCGCCCAGCGACCTTTGAGACACGGATGTAGGCGTCGAGCAGCACTGAGGTGCGCAATATAACATCGTCATTCGATGAGGGATGGCGGCTCCTTGGCGACGCCGTCGGACGTTCGCTCCTCGCCTCGCTGCAGCGGATGGGGCGCTCTGAGCTCGCGGTGCCGATCATCTCCACGCAGCTCGTGAGCGACACGATGCTTGGAGAGCGCTCCTCGATCGAGAACCTCGTCGGCGCGACTTTCGCCTTTGGAATGCGCTCTGAGGCGGAGGCTGCACGTGCGCTCGCGCTGCTTGGCCTGAACGCAGAGGACGCAAGGCTGCGCAGGAGGCTGCTCAGCTTCGACTGCGGGCGGTGCCTGTTCAGGGACCACCGCGGACGCGTAGAGGCGATAAAGGTCGATGTCGTCGTGCCGTCGCTGCTGAGGGCGTTCTCGACGACACCCCCGCCTGCCTGATGCGTGCCCTCCCTCGCTGGCCCCCCTGCGTACTGCTTGCATCCGTGCTCTGGGCTCTTGCAGCTGCGGGCAGCGCACACGCTGCGGGGCCTTCTCAGGCGCGTGCGCCAACTGGTCCGCCCCTCGTGTCAGGGCCCTCCGCCTACGTCTCGCCAGGCGAAGGCGCCGCCGAAGCTCAGGAAGAAACCGAACCCCCGCCGACCAACTCCGAACCGCTCGTCCAGAACGGCCTTGGCAGCCCCCTCTGCCGTGACGCACTGACGCAGCTTCCCTCACGGGCACAGGGCAACTGTGAAGCCTCGCAGTTCGTCGCTTCTGAGGTCCCGGCCTCGCACTACGAACTCGACGTGAACATCGACACAGGTCTGACGTTCAGAGGCGACATCGACTCGGCCTTCCAGGACTGGCTGATCAAGCGGCCATGGAGCGTGCTCGTGTGGGCTGTCCACGCAGTCCTCGTTGCGATCGAATGGTCATACGCCCTCGATCTGCTGAGCAGCCCCGCAATGGGCGCGGTGGCGAAAGCGCTCGCCGGTGCTGAACGGGCGTTCACCCAGCCATGGCTTGCGGCCGTCCTTGCGGTCGCCGCGGTTCTCGTCGCCTACAGGGGCATCGTGAAGCGGAGGGTCGCGCAGTCGCTTGGCGAGGCGCTCGCGCTGCTTGCGATGATCGCCTGCGGCCTGTGGATGATCGCTGACCCCTTGGGGACGATCGGCATGCTCGCCGAACGCTCGGATGCGGCGAGCATCCAGACGCTCGCCGCGGTCTCAGGAGGCACGCCGGCGCACCCTGATGCGACCCTCGCCAGCAGCGCGAACGCGCTGTTCTCCGTTGCCATCGGGGAACCATGGTGCTACCTCGAGTTCGGCAACGTGCGCTGGTGCGAGGATCCGCGCGCGCTCGACCCGCGCCTGCGAGCCGCCGCGCTGCACATCGCGGGGAGCCTCGAATCGAAGGCACGGGCCGCGGGCGCCCGCATCACCGGGTCAGGCCCTGGCGCAGAATGGCTGCGCGCCGCGCAGCTGCTGCGCGCGGCGCAGACGAACGGCGCAGTCTTTCTCGCTCTGCCGGCGAACGGGGAACTTCGCAACTCCTCAAAAGATCCCAACAGCCTGCTTTCCGCGATCTGCAGCGGGCCGAACGACACGCACTGCGAAGGGCCAACTGCTGCAGAGGCGGAGTTTCGCGCGGACGTCAGCACATCGAGCCGCGCAGTCGGCTTCGTGCTGATCGCACTCGGACTCGTCGGCCTGCTGCTTCTCCTCGGCTTCATCGTCGGGCGGCTGCTCGGTGCCGCTCTGCTTGCACTCGTGCTGCTGCTCGCAGCGCCCGTGATCGTGCTTGCGCCTGCGCTCGGCGACGGCGGCAGGGGCCTCTTCCGCCGATGGGCGACGAGGCTGCTCGCCGCCGTCGCCGCGAAGCTGATCTGGTCCTGCCTGCTCGGTGTGCTCCTGATCGCAAGCGAGGTGCTGATCGCCCTTGGCGGGCTTGGATGGTGGGTGCGTTGGCTGCTCTTCGCAGTCCTGTGGTGGGGCGCCTTCCTGAATCGGCACAGGCTCCTTGCACCATCCTCGCACAGCGCGCCTGGCCCAGGGCGGGTTCTCAGCTCGATGTCCACGCGTCCGGCGCGCTTGGCCCGGCAGTGGCTCGGACGACGGTGGTCCGGCCGCCAGCGCGACGGTTCCGGCTGGCGCGATGAGCAGAGCACGACGCTGCGAATGCCGCGTTCGCCTGAGGATGCCTCTGCAGGCGACGATCCTCCCTCGCAGTCCGAGGGAGCTGGCGGCGTGGGGGGGACCCCGCCGCGCGGACCAAGCTCCCCGAGCGGCGAAGGCGGGGATGCAGGTGACCGGCAGCCGCCAGGCTCTGCAGCTGCCGACCTGGGGTCAATCGGCGAGCAGGCGCAGGCACGGCAAGGGGGCGACTCGAGCTCGGTGATGCGTGCGCCGAGGGACGGAGGTGACGGCGAAGCTCAGGGCGGTCGCGAGCGGGAGGTCGAGCGCTCCGATCGATCTGGGGCAGAGCATGGGGGATCGGAGCGCTCCGAGTCGTACTTTGCGGATGTCGTGCAGCGGCTTCGCACGAAGGGCGCAGACGGAGCCCCGACGCTGGGTGCCTCGCCGAGCTCCCGGCCTGAACGCGGCCGCTCCGCGGCCGCCGACGCGCCCGAGCGCAGCGCCGAGAGCCGCATCGCCCGAGGTGGTGACGGTGATTCGCTTGGGGTCTCCGCCGCCGGAGACGCCCCCGTCTCGCGCTCGCGCGAGTCGAGTGCGCGGTCGAGTGCATCGACCTCCCGCCGTGCGCCCGAAATGCTCGCTGAGCACCAGCGCCGCGGCGAGGTCGCGGATTCGCAAGCAGCGGGTGAGCACACGGGCGGCGCCCCGACCCTCAGCGAACAGCGGGAGGAGGGCGACAGGGAACAGCGGGAGGCGAGGGCGAGCGAACAGCGGGAGGAGGGCGACAGGGAACAGCGGGAGGCGAGGGCGAGCGAACAGCGCGAGGCGAGGGCCAGCGACAGGCAGAAGTCGCGCGAGTCTGCCGATGAGCGCCGACGTCGCCAGCTGCTGTCGGAGGAGGGATGAGGTCGGCGCGATTGAGCCTGCTCGTGTCCTTGGCCCCCGCGCTCACAGCCTGCGCGGTCACCGGCGTCGCCCTGACGGCGCTTGCAGTTGGGGCCGCCTACACGACTGGCGGCAACTCTGGTCCAGCACCTGTGAGCTATGGCGTCTCTGTGCTCGCGCGCAGAGAAATACCACCGCTCTACCTGCACCTCTACATCGCCGCCGCAAGGCGCTATGGGCTCGACTGGTCGGTTCTCGCGGGCATCGGAAAGGTCGAGTGCGACAACGGCCGTGATCCCGCCCCCTCCTGCACGGTGCCCGGTGTGGAGAACTCTGCCGGTGCCGGTGGTCCGATGCAGTTTCTCGCCTCGACCTGGGCGGTCTATGGGGTAGCCGTTGGCGGAGGCGGCGCTCCGAACCGATGGAACCCGGCGGATGCGATCTTCTCTGCGGCGGCGTACCTGCGCGCCTCCGGTGCGCCTGGGAATTACAGAAAGGCGATCTATGCCTACAACCACGCCTGGT
>JAJYUP010000015.1 GCA_021792455.1 Actinomycetes bacterium
GCAAGAACATCACCTGCCAGTCCACGGCCCGCACCCTTCAGTCCTCGGTCGTGGGAAGGCTGCCGCCGATCACTGATCGTGCGCATACGCCTCTCTGCGCTCACCTGAATGCTTGGATGCCGGTCAGCGCGTTCGCGACAACGAGCGCGTGCACATCGGCGGTTCCCTCGTATGTGACGACAGACTCGAGATTGTTCATGTGGCGGATCACAGGGTACTCGAGCGTGACTCCGTTCGCGCCGAGAATCTGTCGCGCGGTGCGAGCGACCTCGAGCGCAGCATCCACGTTCCCAAGCTTGCCCATGCTCACGTGCTCAGGACGCAGGCGACCGGCATCCTTCATCCGTCCGAGATGCAGCGCAAGCAGTGCACTGCGGTTGACATCAAGCGCCATCGCCGCAAGCTTTCGCTGCTGAATCTGAAAGCCGGCGATCGGCCGCCCGAACTGGACGCGTCCGAGGCTGTACTCCAGCGCTGCCTCGAAGCACGCGCGAGCGGCGCCGGCGGCGCCCCAAACGATGCCATAGCGAGCCTCGTTCAGGCAGGAGAGCGGACCATGCAGCGAACTCGCCGTCGGAAGCTCCGCTCCAGCTGGCAGCCGGACATCGTCCAGCAGCAGCTCTGAGGTCACCGAGGCCCGGAGCGAGAGCTTGCGGTGGATGTCTTGAGCCGTGAAGCCCTTCGTGCCCTGAGGCACTATGAATCCCCTGATCTCGTGCTCCCGATCCGTGCGCGCCCAGACGATCGCGACATCCGCAACCGATCCGTTTGTGATCCACATCTTCTGGCCATGGAGGATCCAATCTGAGCCGTCCCGCCTCGCCCTCGTACGCATCGAGGCCGGGTCGGAGCCGGCGTCTGGCTCAGTGAGCCCGAAGCAGCCGACGCACTCCCCGGCCGCCATCGCAGGCAGCCACTGTTGCTTCTGCTCCTCTGTGCCGAAGCGGTGTATCGCATACATCGCCAGTGATCCCTGTACTGACACGAGACTGCGCACGCCGCTGTCGCCAGCCTCGAGCTCCATGCAGGCGAGCCCATACGCTGTCGCTGACGCACCGGCACACCCATACCCGCGCAGATGCATTCCCAGCAGCCCAAGCTTGCCGAGCTCACGAGCGAGCTCGCGCGGCAGCTGCGCCTGCTCGAACCAGTCGCCAACGTAGGGCAGCACCTGATCGGCAACGAAAGCACGCACCGTGTCCCGGATGAGACGCTCCTCGTCGTCGAGCAGGTGGTCGAGACCGAGAAAGTCGCTCGGCCTGATTGCTTCCGTTGTCACGTGTGCCGACATCGACTCACCTCTCTTGTCGCTGGCTCGAGACCGCCACATCGCAGTGGTGGCCGACGGCTCGCCGACAACTGCGCGGTACGATCTTCGAAGATATAGTATCGAAGCTCTATGCGAAGTGCCCTGGACAACCTTCGAGTTCTCGACTTCTCGCGAGTCCTTGCGGGGCCATTTGCGACGATGATGCTCGGTGATCTGGGGGCCACTGTGCTCAAGGTCGAGCGTCCCGGGACCGGAGACGACACCCGCGTGTGGGGCCCGCCGTACGATGATGCCGGTGAAGCGACGTACTTCCAGGCGGTCAACCGGAACAAGAGCAGCATCGCGCTGGACCTGCGAAGGAGGGAGGACCTGGCCAAAGCGGAAGAGCTGATCGTCGACAGCGACGTGGTCGTCGAGAACTTCAGGCCTGGTGTGATGGATCGGCTCGGACTTGGATACGAGCGCTTGCGCGAGCAAAACGCCAAGCTGATCTACTGCTCCATCAACGGCTTCGGATCCGGCAGGGGAGCACGACTGGCCGGCTACGACCTGCTCGTCCAGGCTCTCGGCGGCTTGATGAGCATCACGGGCGAGCCGGACGGCGATCCTCAGAAGGTCGGTGTCGCCATCGTGGATGTCCTCGCCGGGCTGTTCGCGACCGTCGGAATACTTGCGGCAGTAAACCACCGCATGCACGGAGGCGAGGGACAGCACATCGAGGTCGACCTCCTGTCATCCCTGCTCGCTTCACTCGTGAATCAGGGCACTGCCTACACGATCGCTGGGGTCGTGCCTGCGCGCATGGGGAACGCGCACCCGAGCATTGCCCCCTACGAACTGCTCGCGACGGCTTCGGGCGGGCTTGTCCTCGCAGTCGGCACTGATCGACAGTTCGCAACGCTCTGCCGGATTCTGGGCGAAGAGCGTCTCGCAACGGAAGGCCGCTTCAGAACGAACTCGGACCGCGTCGCGCACCGAGCGCAGCTGCGCTCAGAGCTCGAGGGCCTGCTTTTACGAGGGACCGCGCAGGACTGGGCGCGCAAGCTCACCGCCGCAGGAGTGCCAGCCGGCCTGGTCAACGACATCCCCGCAGCGTTCGCCCTGGCCGAGTCTCTGGGCCTCGAGCCGATCGTTTCGATCCCGCGGGCCAGCGGGTCACCTGCGCGCCTCACGCGCAACCCGATCCGTCTCTCGCAGACCCCTGCCCGTTATGACCTCCCACCGCCGCGCCTCCCGCGGGGTGAGTCATGCCACTCGAGGGCCTGAAACTGACCCCCGCCCTCACCGCTCGCATCCCTGCGGGCGCGCGCACGCCTGAGGCCCGTGACTGATAACGCCCTCGGATGCCGCCGAGGTTCCAAGCTGGACCGCAATCTCGTCGACCGGGAGTCTCCAGCTGCCGAGATGTCATCACGAGGCTTCGAAGTGCGCGTCGAGGCGCGCACTGCGCTCGACCGTGCCTGTGAGCGCCTGCTCACCATGCAAAGCACAGAAGGCTGGTGGAAGGGAGAGCTTCGAACGAACGTCACGATGGACGCCGAGGACATGCTGCTCCGGGAGTTTTTGGGCATACGAGACGAGAGGGGGACCTCTCAGAGCGCTGCGTGGATTCGCTCGCAGCAGCGCCCCGACGGCACGTGGGCGAACTTCTTTGGCGGTCCCGGTGATCTCTCCACGACGCTCGAGGCCTATTGGGCGCTGCGCCTCGCTGGCGACCGAGCCGACGCGAGCCACATGCGAGACGCAGCAGTCTTCATACGAGACGAAGGCGGCATCGCGAAAGCGCGCGTCTTCACTCACGTGTGGATGGCGCTGTTCGGACTGTGGCCATGGGAGAAGGTCCCTTCCCTGCCGCCAGAGCTGGTCCTGCTCCCTGCGTCCGCTCCTCTCAGCATCTACGACTTCGCCTGTTGGGCGCGACAGACGATCGTTGCGCTCTCTATCGTGCTCGCGTTGAAGCCCCGCCATCAGCTGTCCTTCACGCTCGACGAGCTGCTGGTCACGGAACCCTCCTGCACCAGACTCCACAGCTCGCGTCCGGGAACGTGGGTGAGACGCCTCGACCGGCTCGCCCGGGCCTACGAGCGACACCCGCTTGGCACCTTGCGCAAGCATGCGCTCGCCTGCGCGGAAAAGTGGATTCTGGACCGCCAAGAGGCCGACGGCGGCTGGGGCGGCATCCAGCCGCCATGGGTCTACTCCCTCATCGCGCTGCACCTCCGCGGCTATCGCCTCGATCATCCGATCATGCGCAGGGCTCTTGCAGGGCTCGAGACGTTCATCGTGGAGGAAGGCGAGACCAGGCGCCTCGAGGCATGCCAATCGCCAGTCTGGGACACCGCCCTCTCGATCATCGCCCTGAGCGACGCCGGGCTTGCCGGGACTCATCCCGCGATCGTCAGCGCCGCGGAATGGCTGCTGCGCAAAGAGGTGCGCATCAAGGGCGACTGGGCGGTCCGACGGGCCGACCTGGATCCTGGAGGCTGGCCCTTCGAGTTCGAGAACGCGCAATACCCCGACGTCGACGACACCAGCATCGTCGTGCTCGCGCTCCTCCGAGCAGGACTCAGCGACGAACGGGCCGCGCGCGGCGCGGCGGAGCGCGCAGCGGCGTGGGTGGAGGGAATGCAGAGCGGCAATGGCGGCTGGGGGGCTTTCGATGCGGACAACACCTGCACACTGTTGCGCAATCTGCCGTTTCTGGACTTTGGCGAGGTGCTCGACGAGCCGAGCAGCGACGTGACCGCGCACGCAATCGAGATGCTCTGTGCCCTCGGCCACGATGATGCTCCAAGCGTGCAGCGGGCGGTGCGCTGGCTCCTCGCACAGCAGGAGCCCGACGGCTCATGGTACGGCAGGTGGGGCGTCAACCACATATATGGGACAGCTGCTGCCCTGCCCGCCCTCATCGCCGCTGGGATACCCACCTCCGCGGACTGCGTCAGACGCGCTGTGGGGTGGCTCTACGAGCATCAGAACACCGACGGCGGTTGGGGTGAGGACCCTCGTTCCTACGATGATCCCGAGTGGATCGGCCGCGGCGAGTCGACCGCGTCGCAGACTGCCTGGGCGTTGATCGGTCTTCATGCGGCCGGCGAGCCGGCACGCGATCCGCGTCACCCGGCGATATCGCGGGCTCTCGATTGGCTGGTCGCGACGCAGGCCCCCGACGGCAGCTGGCCTGAGCCGAGGTACACGGGGACCGGGTTTCCGCACGACTTCTACATAAACTACGATCTCTACCGCATCATCTTCCCAATCATGGCACTCGGCCGCTGCATCGACCGAGCGGCTCCATAGCGATCCCACCGGTCACCCGGACTGCCATCGCTCTCCACTGAGGCGCGACGGACTGGCTCCCGTACGACTCACATGACGGGTGCCCACAGCGCACCTCGTCGCTGCTCATGGTCGAGTCGTGCGCAGATACACGGTCTTCGTCGTGGTGAAAAACTGGCGCGCAGCTGTGCCCTGCTCACGATGCATGTTGCTTGATCCCTTCATCCCGCCGAATGGCACATGCGGCTCGACGCCAGCGGTCTCACGGTTGATGTGCACGACGCCAGACTCTGTGCGACGAACGAAATCAAGCGCCTTCGCGAGGTCGCGAGTGAACAGGGCGGAGGAGAGCCCATATTCGGTGTCGTTTGCGGCAGCCAATGCGTCCTCGAAGCCGTCGACCTCCTGGGTGATGAGGACCGGTCCAAATATCTCGTCACGCATCAGGGCGCTCTCTGGACTCACACCAGTGAGGAGGGTCGGCGTTGCGAAGCACCCTTGCCCCAGCGATCCGCCCACGAGGATCTCCGCACCCTCCGATCGCGCCAAGTCCAGGTACCCGCCGACCGTATCGCGCTGCTCCGTGGAGGCCAGCGGGCCGACATCGGTCCTCTCGTCGAACGGATCGCCAACGGTGAGGCGTGCGATCTCGTCCACGAGCAGGACATGGAGTCGCGACGCGACCTCGCGCTCCACATAGACGCGACTGGTGGCTGTGCAGCGCTGTCCGGTGCACAGCATCGCTCCGCGCACGATCTGGAACGCGGCATCAGGAAGATCGGCATCGGCCAACACGACTGCCGGGTTCTTTCCGCCCAACTCGAGTTGAACCTTGACGTTCCGGTCGGCAACCATCTGCCGGAGCCGCGTGCCGACGGCGCCTGATCCAGTGAAGGTGACGGCCGCAACGTTCTTGTGCTGCATCAGGGCCTGCGACATCTCGCCGCCCTTGCCAGTGACCAGATTCAGCACACCCGGAGGAACACCCGCGTCGCTGAGGATCTTCGTGAGCAGCACCGCGCTGCCCGACGCAGCTTCAGCTGGCTTCCAGACTACAGCGTTGCCAAAACCAAGCGCTGGTGCGAGCTTCCAGGAGGGGATCGCAAGCGGGAAGTTCCACGGCGTGATAACGCACACGACGCCAAGCGGCTGCTCGATCGTCATTAAAGTGGTGTCGACGCTCGCGCTCGGATACACCGCGCCAGTGGCCTGAAGCAGCTCCCCCGCGAAGTAGCGAAATATAGCGGCGCTGCGCAGGGCCTCCGCCCTCGCATCGCGGACCGCCTTGCCCATATCCGATGTGGCGCGCATCGCTGCAGCATCTGCGCCGGCTTCGAGAAGGTCCGCTGCGCGACGCAGCACGTCCGCCCGTCTCGGAGCCGGCTCTGCGGCCCACCCGCGCTGGGCCGCAGCGGCAGCTTGATAGGCCGCATCGATCGAATCTGGCGCCGCCATGGAGAATCTGCCGGTAGAGCGCTGCAGGTTGGCGGGATCAAACCTCTCATACACAGCGTCGGTGCGCTCCCACGAGCCGGCCACGAACAGGCTCCTGGCTTCCTGAAGCGGCGTGTTCGTCGTCTCGCTGGTCGCGCCCATCTGAGGGGTCATGTCGATGTCCCTTTGCTCGTCATGTGATCAATCCTCGCCGCGGCGGCTGCGCGGCACGGTGTTGCCGCCCGTCGCTGGCGCTGCTCTGCAGCTACTGCAGAGGCCCCGCTGTACGCCCGGCCAATCGCCTGTCGCGTTTGCCTCGTGGGGCCCCACCCCACTCTCGTACGCGCGTTTGCACCTCGTGCCCAGGCGAAGCGCGAGACCCCACCGCAGTCGCGGCGCTCGCATGGCTGCGCTGTCCCCCACCGCCTGGCATCGGCCTCACGCGACCGCGATCACAGCGCCACGACCACCGTCTTCGCCTCGGTGTATTGGTCGAGCGCCTCTGGTCCCAACTCGCGTCCCCAGCCGGACTCCTTGAAGCCGCCGAAGGGCAAGGCGGGATCGATCGCTCCGTACGTGTTGATGAACACCATGCCAGCCTGCATCGCGGCCGCGACCCGATGTGCCTTCGAGAGATCACGCGTCCACACCCCGGCTGCCAGACCGTATCTCGTGTTGTTCGCCTCAAATGCGAGCTCCGCGGGATCCTTGAACGGCCTCGCGACCAGCACGGGGCCAAATATCTCCTCGCGAACCACGCGGGAGTCGGGCTCCACGTCTACGAGCACTGTCGGTTCCACGAAGTAGCCCCGGTCGCCAAACCGCTTACCCCCCGTAAGCGGCCGCGCACCACTCGCGACGCCCTCCTCTATGTAGCCCGTCACTCTGTCGAGATGGCTCTCCGAGACGAGTGGGCCAAGCCTCGTGTCCGGATCAGTTCCCGCTCCGATCTTCAGATGTTTCGCCTCCTCGGCGATCTCACCGACCACCTCATCGAAAACATTCTGCTCGACATAGAGACGTGAGCCCGCGATGCACACCTCGCCCATGTGACTGAAGATTGCTGCGGCCGAACCCTGAGCTGCCGCCGTCAGGTCGGCGTCGGCAAACACGACGTTCGGTGACTTGCCGCCGAGCTCGAGGCTGACCTTCTTCAGGTTGCCGGCAGCTGCTCGCAGGATCGCTCTGCCAGTTTGCGCTGACCCTGTGAACGCGACCTTGTCGATCCCGCCGTGCGCGGCAATAGCCTCACCGGCGACCTCACCGTAACCGTTCACGATGTTCAGCACGCCCGCAGGCAAGCCTGCCTCCAGGAACAGCTCGCCGAGGCGCAGCGTCGACAGAGGGGTCTGCTCAGCGGGCTTGAGGACTATAGTGTTTCCCGTCGCAAGTGCCGGCGCGATCTTCCAGGCGGCCAGCATCAGGGGGAAGTTCCACGGCACGATCTGCCCGACGACGCCGAGCGGTTCGCGCCTGGTATAGGTGTGCCATTCGCCGGGCAGCGACGGTACAACATGGCGGCCGTCGATCTTCGTGGCTGAGCCCGCGTAATAGCGAAAGCACTCCGCTGCGAAGGCGTGATCGCCGCGGGATTCGGCGAGCGGCTTCCCATTGTCGAGGGTCTCGATCAATGCGAGTTCCTCTGCGTGCTGCTCGATCAGATCCGCGACGCGCCAGAGAATCTTTCCACGCGATGAAGGAGTGGCCTGCCGCCAGGCGCCCTCAAACGCGCGGCGCGCGGACTTCACCGCCCTGTCGACGTCCTCCTTCCCGCCGACAGCGACCTCGGCCTGCGCCTCGCCAGTGGCGGGATTGTAGACGTGCATAGTCGCGCCGTCAGCGGCGTCCACGAACTTGCCGTCGATGAGCAGGCCCCGCGGACCGGCCGGAAGGGAAGGAAGCTTCTCACTCCCTCGGATGGTTGTACTCATGTGATTAGACCTCGTTTGAGAGCTTGATGATCATCTGATCGCGGGCCATCGACCGATGCGTCCCGACGGGTCGGCCACGACACAGGTACACCGCGGATCGCGCCGGGCTGCCGCTCGTCGCTGTTAGTGATGGAAACGTATCAAGTTCTGCGTCGCGAGGCGCGCTCGTCGGAAGGAGAGAGCAGGCGCGCGGGGGCGCCCAGTGCCCATGCCTCGACGGGCACGGCCCTGGTCGGGAACCGCTCGGGCATCCGCTGGCGAGGCGCCTGCCCACAGCGGTGAGTCGAGCGCGGTGTGCCCTGCGCCGAGTGGCGACTGGCAAGAGCTCGCCTGCTTTAGCCATGTTCCGCCCGTAGGACAGCGCGAGACAGCCGCTCACCGCTGCGTGGAGACCTACGGACGGGATGTCGTTGCCGGAGTGGCCATGCGTCGCCGGCGTCTGCTCGTCCCAGCGGCGCGTGTGGTGGGTGAGTGGGGAGCAGGGCGTCGACCTGCTCCGTATAGGTCGAATCGTTTCGGTCCTGGTGCCGCCATGGCTGCCGATGCTTTGATTGCGCCGAGCTGGCGGGCGCGTTTGGCAGGGCAAGCGACGCGCCGAAGGCCGCTCGCCACCGGTTCGCTCTTCAGCCCCCGCGTCGAGTCCGCGCTCCTGCGCGGGGCACGAGTCTGCCGCGCGCAGGCACAGGGGTTCGGGGGGGAGAGCCCCACGGCTCACTTCGCACCAATCACGAGCAGCGCAGACCCGGATCCATCGGCCGCATCGTCCTCAGGTCCCCTCTTCGGCAAAGCCCACCCACATCGCGTCAGCATCGCAGGCCCACGAGGGCACGCCTCAGCGCGGCGCCGAGCACCACTGCGACCCCGAGTGCCTCACTGACCGTGCCGAGACCGACGAAGGCGCGGCGGCAGGTCGAGCCCAGCGGTCCATTCGGAGACCTCTACACCCTCGCTTCGCACGGGCCGCGTCTCGCCTCTGGCTCGCCTCGACGCGGCTCGCGCAGCAGCCGCGCGGCGCTCCTACCCCGGAGCTCATTGCGAGCGCACGGTGCCAATCCGAACGCGCCATCTGCTCGCAGCCCCGACGCGCCATCCGTTCGCAGCTGCAGCGCGGCGCGGTGCGGGCGCTGATCGACGCGCCCGCTCCGTCTCCTCTTCGCTGCCTGTCGCGGCTGCTCCTCACAGGCGACCCGCGCCGGGTGCCGGCCCCCGCCTCACCCGGTTTCCATCACCGGCCCGGGCGGCGCGACCTCATCTCCCTGCCTTCGAGCGCCGGCGCCGTTACCGACCGATCCCTCGCCGACGACGCCCGCCATCACGACCGGGGGCGCCTCCTCCCACGAAGGCAGATCCCAGTACGTCACGTCCAGCCCTACGAGCTCGTCCTGCTCGCTCACGCGAAGACCCCACAACTTCTCCATCGCCAGGATCAGAGGCAGGCCGATCAAGACCGCGGCCCCGACCGTGACCCCGATTCCGGCGAGCTGCATCTGAGGTGTGATCTGTGAATGACCGGGCGCGTACGCGCCTGTGAGCCCGAAATACCCCCCGTCTTTCGTGTGCCACGCCACCAACCCCACCATGATCGCCGAGTACGCGCCGCCGAACAAAGTGAGCGGAGCAACCTTGCGCTCGTCGATTTTGATGCGCCCCATGAACAGGTAGCCACCGTATACGACGATCGGCCCACCCATCGCCACGAGCAGCATCTGCCATGGCTTGTACACGTCGAACCCCGCAACCCCCGACACGTAGCCCGCTATCGGCCCGAGCAGCGCCATGATCGAGCTCCGCTTCCAGTACGCGATGATTCCCCCGGTAACAGCGCCGCCGCAGAACGCCATGAACACGTTCGTCAGCGCTATGCCAATCCCACTGTGCGTGAGCGCGATCCCGAAGTATCCTTCACCCGCGATGTAGTACCCGCACCCAAGCACCAGCCACGGGATGCAGAACATCAGGAGCACGACTCCGAACGCCGTAGTGCCCATGTTGTGCGGAAACGGGCCCGTCGTCTTGGGGTGCTCCGACTCAACGCCAAGCCGCGGGCCAAGTCGCCACGCCAACAGCATCGCCCACGTCCCGATGAAGATGTAGAACGAGAAGTTGCCAATGTAGTCGTGAAGCCCCGCGTTTGTCAGAGGACTCGTAGATCCCCAGGTCAGGTAGAGCAGGAACGGCATCACTACGGTCCCTGCCACCACCGCCAGCACGTACGTCACCCGCGCCTTCGCTCGCTCGAGTCCGATCGAATGAATCAGCGCTCCGGCCGCAGCAGCGTAAGCCACAAAGAACACGGCGAACACCTGGAACACATCCGCTTCGGGTGATTCCTTCGGGTTGAGATTGCCGGCGAAGTGCATGAAGTTGGTGCCGCCGATCCACCACTGTTTCAGCGCTTCGCCGAACCAGTCCTTGATTCCAAACGCTTCGTTGTACTGCGCGTACCAGATTGCGTAGCCGACCACCGCCATGCCGAGTCCGGCAAGCAGCGCCGCGATCATCTTTTGCACCCAGCTGTCGAGCAGGTTCTTCCGACGCACGAGCCCCGCGTCGATCAGCCCGAACGCGCCAACCGCCAGGAACAGAAAAAGCGTCGCACCCAGATAGAACGTGTCGTGGGTGAAGATGCTTTCTGTCACCTGGGCCTTGAACACTGCCAACTGCGCCACACCTGCTGCCATACTCATCCTGCCTCCACAACTTTGTGTTGTTTGTGTTCACCTGGACCCCGCTCTCTCGGCCGCCGCTCCTCCCGCCTCCGTGCCGCCATCTTCAGTCGGCTTCCCTCCTCGCTGTCTGATCTCCTCGCTTTCTGACCTCCCGACCTCGTCTCCACACCTGACTGTTTCCCTGCTTCTGGCACTTTCCGGTCTCGAGCCGGCTCGCTCGCACACGCTCTCGCCGCTCAGCTCGACCCGGACGCATCAGGCACTCGAGACGTCGCAGTGCGGCTGGATGGTCTGATCGCCCAGCATGTGCGCGCAAAGAGGCGGGCTCATCCAATGCGATCGGCGTTCGCCCATCGATGCCGCTTCGCTGGCGTGCCAACCATCTCATCAGCGCTCGTCTTCTCGCTGGCGTCTCACGCTGACAGAAGCTGCTCGGTGCGTCGCGTGCAGCGCGCAGCTGGGCTGCGGCTCGCGCCTGCTGCGGGTCTGCCTTCCTCATTTTCACCCATCTTCCCCTTTCGCGCGACAGCGCAGCTGCTCAGAACATCTGGTTCTGGCCGCCGAAGACTTCACTCACTGAATCGTCCGTGAAGATCCGCTTGATCGAATCGCTGAGCAGCTCGGCGCACGACAAAACCTCTACGTTCGCTGGTGCGCCAGCGCGCAGTGGCACGGTATCGGTCACAACGACCTTCTCGAACGGAGCCGCGGCGAGATTCTCATACGCTCGCCCGCTGAAGACCCCATGAGTGGCCGCCGCAAAAACAATGCGTGCGCCCGCTGCCATCACTGCTTCGCCGGCCGCCCTGAGGGTTCCGGCGGTGTCGATCATGTCGTCCAGAAGAATCGCGGTGCGCCCCGCGACATTTCCGATCACGTAGCCGATCTCCGCCACCTGCTGCCGTGGACGCTCCTTGTCGAGAATCGCGAGATCTGCGCCGAGCAGGCTCGCAAACTTCTTGTTCAGCTTGACGCGTCCCGCATCAGGCGCAACGACCACCACATCGCCCCTTAGGTTGAGCGCGTTGAAGTAGTCGGCAAGCATCATCAGGGCAGTCATGTGATCGACGGGCACGTGAAAGAAGCCCTGGAGCTGCCCCGCGTGCAGATCCATCGTCAGTACCCTGTCGACGCCCGACGATTCCAGCATCCTCGCGACCAGCCGAGCGCTTATCGGCTCCCGTGGCGCGCTCTTCTTGTCTTGCCTGCAATAGCCGAGCCATGGGGCGACCGCGACAACGCGGTGCGCGCTCGCCCCAACGGCCGCGTCGGCCATGACCAGAAGTTCCATCAGCGCGTCGTTTGCGCTGATGTTCGTCTCCGTGTTCCCACAGGTCGGTTGCAGGAGAAAGATGTCTGCGCCGCGAACCGACTGCTCCAGTCTGCAGTAGATCTCACCGTTTGAGAAGGTCTTTACGGTCATCGGAGCCAAACCAACTCCGAGGCGGCGGCTGATCGCGCTCGCGAGGCCCGGGTTCGCCCTGCCGCTGAACAGCATCAGGCGCTTGTCGTAGTGCGCCGAGATGCTCCAGCTCGCTTCGGGGGCAGGACGCAGCCCACGCTCATGCTCGCCGCGACTTCCCAGGGCTGCTCTCACTGCCGCACCTTCGAGCAGTTCCAGGATGGCAGTGCATCGAGCCGGTCGCCCTCTCGCTGCTCCAGGAGCCGGCGACCTGCGGCATACGCGCCCCGGAGGTCGCCGCCGTCGTATGACGCGGCGGCGACGCGGCGGGCTGACTCAGAGGCGTTGACGGCCACGCTGTTGGGGAGCGCACCGAACAGCGGGAGGTCCGAAGCGGAGTCGCCGTAGGCGACGCAGTCCTCCCGCTTCAGGCCGTAGCGACTCCTCAGGTGGTCTGCGACCAGCACCTTCGACATCGGGGTCAAGACGTCTCGGGGATCTGGCCGAACGCCAGCCCTGACGAGCGCACCGTGCACCGACTCGACTCCCCACTCGAGCAGCCTGTCGGCAAAGAACTGCGGGGAGAGCGTGATCACGGCACTGTGCTCTCCGCGCGCCCGGATGTCAGCCCAGACCTCCCGCACTCCGCTCAGCCAGGTGCACGCAGCGAACGTCTCCTGCACGTCGCCGGCATCGATCCCGGCCCACAGGGGCAAGCACAGCTCATAGAAGGCGACATGGCCCACCTCACCGCGCTCCCACCTGCGCTCTATCTCACAGACCGACTCCCACACCCCCGCCCGCCGGGAGAGCTCGAGGCAGGCGGATCCTTGGAGGAGCGTCCCGTCCATATCGAAGATGTGAAGCTTTGTCATTGCGTTTCCTCAGCTGCGCCGGTTTTCGGCGCCGACCCAGGACCTGGCGAGGCCTCTCCGTTGCGCCCCACTTCCACGTAATCGGTCATTTTCTGTCCTGCCAGCTCACGCTGCTCTGGCCTGACTCCCGAGAGCCCCCAGCGCCGCGGCTCGCTGCCGAGCCGCGGCGCCTGTCCTCCCACCCTCTCATGGCCTCAGGTCACGCTCATCCACGCGCCCCCGCAAGAGACCCCGACCGCTCCGCGACCTCCATCGCCGCAAGCGCATCGGCGTAGTAGTACTCCGGGGTCTCCCTTTCGCTGCGCTCGATGAGTTCGCTGAAGTCCCACTTCTTCAGCAGCTGGCCGTTCCGAAACACCGGAACGAGCTGATTCTCCTCCTCTGGTATCGCATCGCGCCGCACCGTTCTGTAGTCCCCGTCTCGATACTCGAGCGCGAGCCGCCCCGGCTTCGACGCCTTCATCCTGTCCCCAGTTGGAGCCTTGCTGATGTCTCGCCATTCCCCGTTGACACGCACCGCGTTCGCCTTCATCCCGAACTCCATCGTGTCGCGATTGCAGTGCTGGAGCAGGCCTCCGCCCATCCCGTACACCGCGTTCTCGGCCGCCAAGCCGCGGCGCTCCATCTCTGCAAGCACCTTCGGCAGGCTCTCACGTCGCACTCCATCTCCCTGCACAACCCGCACGTAGTCGGGCAGCACCTTGAATCCCTTGCTGTTCGTGGTGTATCCAAAGCTGTCCATCAGCCACTCAATCGTGTCCGCCGTCACTTGCACGACATCGCCCGAGTCCGGACGCACACCGACGAGCCCAGGAAAGTCTTCAACTTCCTTCCGCAGCTCTTCGCCGATGATCCGCTTGACAGCGTTCTCGTGATCGTAGGTATCCGTCAAAAGCAGGGCGACACCGTTGTCCGCGTAGGTCTGCAGCATGTTGCGCATGGCACCGATCTCGTCATCCCGTCCCCACGCACAGAACCCCGCATGCTCTGCGTTCGGCCCCGATCTCGACGGCGCGACCGCGTTGTAGTACTTCTTCGCTGCGATGATGCCTGGCACCGTGTCGCTCTGATGAAAGTTCACGAGATGCGCACAACCTCCAATCGCGGCAGACTCCTGCGAACTGACACCACGTGCGCCGTAGTCGTGCAGTATGCCGCGGACCAGCTCGGGGTGGTCTGAGGTCCGTTCGAAGGCCCGCTTGATCTGCTGCTTTGCGAGCCAACTGATCGTGCCGACTGTCGTTGGATACCAGACGGCGCGAAGCAGCGCGGTCTCGAAGAAGCTGGTAGCCCAGAAGTACCTCGGATCTGTGTTGATCACCTGCACGAGCACGTTCTTCACCGGCAGGACAGTCCCCTCCGGGACCGCCTCGATTTCCACGGGAAGGAAGCCGCCGTGGTCATTGAGGATGCCCAGCCAATTGTCGCGGTTGAAGTGCATTCCCTGCTCGCGCTCAGTCGCCTCGGCCTCGTCGATGTCCTCGAGCGTGATCGGTTTCATCAGATACTTCCTGATGAAGATCTGCAGGCCCGTGAACATGCAGATCGGAAACTCTCCGCCCCTGGACTCGATGTAGCTCGAGACGTATTCGGTCCCCGGCGGGTACAACGGGTAATGGCAGTGCTTGTAGTTGTCAGTGTTGATGATGAGGTTGCCAAACTCGGTCATTCGCAGCATCCTTCCTGTTGCATTCTCGTCGTCTCTTCATCAGGTGGCGGCCGGTGGTGCGCTCAAAGGTGGTGCACACCTCGGTCCACTCAGCCGCCCCGTTCAGCGCGCAATCCGCCGGATCCGCATCACCAACCAGGTGTCGATCCAGACGCGGTCAGAGCGGCGGTTCTCAGGAGCCTGGCGAGCAGCCGCACTCCTCTCCACGCCTTCCAGCCCACGGTGTCAGGGTTTCGATGTCTCGACTGTTCTGCTCCTCCTTGCTCCTCTTCCCGCGGTGCGAACGATTCGGCAGACCTTGCTCGAGACGTCGCGATCGCGCTTAGTTGCGAGCAGTGTAACGATTCTAGTCGAACGCGTCAAGAGGGGTGGCGGCCTTTGCTCGCGACCTTGCGGAGATCAGCCGCGAGGCGATGCCGCCCGCAGAGCGGCCTCAATTTCGGCGGCGCTCGGCATTCCGTCACGTGCTCCTGCGCGGACGACGGACAGAGACGCTGCGACCGTCGCGACGCGCGCTGCATCCCGAAGCGGATCTCCCGCCGCAAGGCGCGCTGCGAGAACGCCGTTGTACGTGTCTCCGGCGCCCGTCGTGTCCCGCACCTCGGCAGGCGGGGCCGAGATGCGCTCAGGGGTTCCGTCTTGGGTGAGGAGTAGTGCTCCATCGCCCCCGAGCGTCACCACCACCGGGGCTTTGGCTGCGGCTGCCACGCGCGTCGCGCGCGCGGCGACATCCTGGAGGCCGTTCGCATTCCCGCTGGAGTCCGCACTCCCATCGCCAACGAGCACACTGAGCTCTGCGAGCTCGATCGCGTTCGGGGTGAGCAGCGGATGGTGTCCGAGAGCGCTGAGCACCGCGGGGCTCACCGGCGCCGGATTCAGGATGCAGGGGGCGCCGATCTCGCCAGCTGCCGCCACCGCCGCCACGACCGCCGCATCGCCGATCTCGGTGCTCACGAGCACGCATCCGATGCGCCCGCTCAGGCGGCGGAGCGCAGACTCGACATGCGCAGCCGTCAGGGCGCTGTTCGCGCCCGCTGCCACTGCGATCTGGTTGTCCCCCGCCGCGTCCACCACGATGAGTGCGGCTCCGGTGGAGTGGCCGTCGAGGACGGCGACATCTTCGACGATCACGCCGTCGCGGTGCAGATCTGCGAGCGCAGCCTTGCCGTGCTCGTCGGCGCCGACAGCGCCGATCAAGCGCGCTGTCGCCCCCGCGCGAGCCGCTGCAACCGCCGCGTTGGCGCCCTTGCCGCCGCCGTGCAGCGCGAGATCGTCGCCCGTAACCGTCTCGCCTCGCCCGGGCAGCCGAGAGGCCACGACAACGAAGTCCACGTTGATCGCGCCCACGACGGCCACCTCGCCAGCCGCGCCGGCGCGACCCGAACCCACGCCCTCACGGCGCGCACTCCCCACACAGTCACCTCTCATGCAGGCGCCACCGACCCGCGGATCATCACCTCGACCGGCAGCGCACCCTCGGCCTCGCCGCTCGCCCCTCCCTCGCCCCCCAAACGCTCGAACAGCAGATTCGCGGCGCGCTGGCCCATGTCCCGTGCAGGTTGCCGCACCGTCGTCAGCGGCGGAGTCAGAAGCGAGGCGAACGGCAGGTCATCAAACCCAACGAGGCTCACGTCCGCCGGCACGTCGATTCCGGCGGCCTTGCAGAACTGCATCGCCCCAACAGCCATGAGATCGTTCGCACACAGCAGTGCCTCTGGCCGCCGGCCGCGCTTCCCCGCGAGGATCTGCTCGGCGAGCCGTTCACCACTGGCCTGGCGGTAGTCGCCGACGTACACCGGCAATGCATCGGGGTCGAGTCCAGCTGCGGCAGCAGCCTCGCGGTAGCCCGCCAGCCGCTGCTGCGCCGTCCACAGACTCGGCGGCCCGCCGATCACCGCGACGCGCCTCCGGCCGCTGTCGAATACGTGTTGGGCGACCTCTCGTGCGCCCCGTCTGCAGTCCGAGACCACCGCGGGCAGGTCGAACCCCGCCACCGGCTCATCCACCAACACTATCGGTCCAGCCCGAATGAGTTCGATGATCGTACTCGGCGGCATACCTGTGTTCGACAGGTAGATCACCCCGTCAACACGCTGGCTCCGCAGCAGCCTCGCGTGGTGAAGCCCAGGCTTATCTGTCACTTCCGGTGCACACAGCACGACGAGAGCGTCTCGCTCCGCCGCGGCTCTCTCGACCCCTTCCGCCACCATCGCGAAGAACTGGTTGGCCAGATCGGGCACAACAAGCGCTATGGTTGCCTGCGCGCGCCGCTTCAAGCGCCTTGCGAACTCGTTCGGCGTGTAGTCGAGAGCGCGGACGGCCTCGAGTACCCGTTCTCGCCGCGCGCTTCCAACCGGCCCACTTCCGTTCAGGACGTAGCTCACAGTGCTGACCGAAACGCCAGCACGCTCCGCCACGTCTTTCATGGTGGGTCGCTGCTTATCCATCGTACCTGCTTTTGACATGGAACCCCTATCGCCTCGCCCTCCATCTCGTGCCGCCGCACGCGGCACATTCTCACTCACACGCGCCCCTCACGCTGCATCGCTCGCCGCTCGCCTCCCACCTAGCGGCACCCGCCCCTCACCAGCAGCCCAGCTCACGATCGACGCCCAAAGCTGTGCGTAGTAGCGCCACTCGAGGAACTCAGGCGGCGCCCAGTGGGGCGCGAGATCGGATGCGAATGCGACCACCTTGCCCAGCCCCGCGTGGCCGGCCACGAGCAGCGGATCCCCGTCGACACGCGCGATCACCGTGCTCCCGGGCTTGGCTGCCACGCGGTTGTATCCGAGCAGAAACGGCCATTCATCGGGCAGTCCCGCAACCATCTCGTGACTCGGCTCCTCCACGACTGGCCTGCACCCCTCGGGAACCTCCATGCGGTCGTCGTGCTCCATCATGTTCACCGGCAAGACCGCCGCAAGTGGACTCATGCCGTAGCGAGCACGCCCATCGATGCCGCTGAACGACATGTAGCCGCCGACCATCACCAGGCCACCGCCGTGATATACGTAGTCCGCCAGGAGCGCGAGACGGTTGACGTCGCGCTCTGAACGCAGGAACGTCTCATCGGACAGCAGGAAGGAGTTGGATCCGACGTCGCTCACCACGACGACATCGTACTCATGCATTTCAGCCTGGGACGTCGGGAACCGCCGCGATATCTCGTGCGCTCTGATGTAGGTCACGTCGAAGCCCGCGCGCTGGAGCGCAGACAGGAATACACTCGCGCCCTCCTCGTACTCGGTGGTGTGGAACTGATCGAAGCCCTTGAGGTGAATCGTGTGCTTCACCCACGACTCACCCACGACCAGCACGTGTACACGCGCTTCATCTGCTAGACGCATGACCACCTCCGGACTGAGCAGCCCGGGCTCCCCGACGCGTGAGAGCTCACTTCGCCCCGAGCCGCCGGTCCGTCACCACGTCTGGCAGCACTCGCGCCTCCGGCACCTGAGGCGTTGTGACCTCTCGTGAGTCCCAGCCGATCATCCGCTCAGGCACGAGCTCGAAGAATTTCCGCCCTGCGGCCTCGCCGAACTCGAAGTACGCCTCGGCGTACGGATGGTCGACGTAGAAGTACTTCTCGAAGAGCAGCTCCTGAAGACGACTGATGAGCGGCTCATCCCCAACTATCTCCTCCGCCTCGCCGATGATTCGTACACCCGCCACCGTTGCATACTCATCGCCACTGTCGATCAGTGCGGCCATTGGGCGCCGCTGGCGAAAGTTCACAGCGTGCCGTCCCGCCGCGTCGAGCGAGAGATATATGTGCTTGTCCTGAACGACGAACCAAACGGGCGAAAGATAGATCGAGCCATCCTCACAGGTGGTCGCGACGCGGAGCGTAGATGCTCGGGTGATGTACGCCCAACGCTTCGCTCCACGCAGGGGAGCAGTCATACTTGCGGTGATCTCCTGCACAGCCATTCCGGTCTCCTCACTTTCTCAGTGACTTCAGCTGAGCGCTGTAATCCGGCGCCTCCACCAGACCCGCGCGAGGGGAGGGACCACTGGTCCAGAAGAACGCACTCTCCACGCCTGTCGGCTCCAGTGTGTACGAATATCCGCCCGGCAGGTAAATGTGCTCCCCCTCCGCCGCTTCGAGCACCACTTCGCGGCTGTGGGCGTCCTGCACGCGCAGGCGTATCTGACCCTTCAGGCAATAGTGAGTCTCATCGAAGTTGCTTTGGTCCCAGTGATAACCGGCGTGATCCGGCTCCATGAAACAGACTCCTTGTCGGAAGTAGCGTGCGTCATCGCGCTCGCGCGATAGGAAGATCGCCGTGTCGATCCCGGAGTTGAACTCGAGCCGCGGCATCGTTGAGATCTCCTCCATCGTGATGACTCTCGGGTACCGACGAGCGTTTGGAGCACTTGGATCGTAGTCAGACATACGGTGGCCTCCCTCAGAGCTGATGAACGGTGCATACAACGAAAAGTGCCCGATGCGACACCACCTCGCCGTCCCCGGCAGCTGGCCTGTCGTCGCCGAGCTGTTCGCGCGGTCTAATGGTTTGAGCGCCAGAGTTGAGTCGTTTCTAGCGTAGCAGATACGGTCGGTGACGGTCAAGGTGAGAGGGTCGGACAGGGAGTGGCGGGCCGGACCGGCCGTCGAGCGCCATGCGCGAGCGGCGACTGATGCGAAAGCCGCTCCAGAGAGACGAATGATGGAGCGTGGCGGTTGCAGCGCGCGCGTACGACTCATATTGGATCGCGGAGCTGCGTCCGGGCGCTCAGGACGTGCTGCGACGGGGCGGACGGGCAGTAGAATCGATCGATGGCTTATCGAGGCAGTGTGATGTCACGGCGTTCAGAGCGCCGGGTGGAGCGGGCGCAGGACAGGTGCGTTCAGGTGTCGGGTCGGAGCTCGTGAGGCGCTTGGCCGGCTCTTCTGGCAGGAGGAACACTGCGGATGGGGCACGCCGGACCCCAATAGTGGTTGACTGCGACCCCGGTGTGGACGACGCCTTTTCGCTCGGGCTTGCCCTCGGCAGCCCAGAGCTCGACGTCCGTGCGGTGACCGTCGTCGCCGGAAACGTGCCGGTCGAGCAGGCGAGACGAAACGCGTCGCGGCTTTTGCACCTGTTCGGCCGCGACGACGTTCCGGTGGCGGCTGGGGCGGCACGAGGACTGATTCGTGTCAAGCCGCCGCATCCGCCGGTCCACGGGCGGAATGGGCTCGGGGGCGTCGAGCTGCCTGAGGCAGAGACCGCGGGGTCCGGAGAGCACGCCGTTGAAGTGCTCGCGCAGGCGCTCCGGGAGGGTTCACCGGGACGGGTGACGATTGCTGCCATCGGGCCGCTGACGAACATTGCCCTGCTGCTCTCGCTCCACCCTGAGCTCAAGACCAGCATTGAGCGGCTTGTGATCATGGGCGGAGCCATTGGCACGGGAAACATCACGCCAGTCGCAGAGTTCAACGTGTGGGCCGATCCAGAGGCAGCGCAGCGGGTGCTCACGGACCCAGAGGTCGCGATCTGCCTCGTGCCGCTCCACGTGACGAGGCGAGCCACGATCAGGCAGGAGCACCTGCGGACTCTGGAACGACGCACGCGCCACGGCACACTGCTGGCCAACATCGTGCGTGGCTATGGGGACCGCCACGATGGGGGCTGGCCTCTGCACGATGCGCTCGCACTCGCAGCGATCGCCGATCCAGCGCTCATCGACACACGCTCAGCAGTCATCGAAGTCGACACCGGCGTCGGCCGCAGCCGTGGTCAGACGATCTGCGCGTTCGACATGCCAATCGAGGGCTGGAGCGGACATGACTTCCCCGTGCGGAAGCCGTCGATCGCAGCGAACCTGAAGATGGCAGTCGATCTCGACGTAGAGCGCTTCCGAACGATGCTGCTGGACCGGATACCTGCCGCCATTCGCGGTTGAGCACGCTCCGTCGAGTCTGGTCCCCTCGCTTCCGCTGTCAGCAGACGGCGGGCAAGTAGGGCCTCGGCGTTCCAAACGATCGGCCGACCCGGGGTGGCATGGATCGCCTCCACGGTGCTCCAGGCGGTGCGAGGATCAGCGCCGATGAGCACTTCATGCCCGAGGCCGAGGATTTCGCGCGCCAGAAGCAGTGATCACAGCGCTTTGCTCGTCGTGCTTTCTCTCCTCAGAAACGCTTGGTCCACACGGACACCTCCGCACTGGGCATCACGGTCGTCTCACGTGGGGGTTGATGTCCCGCGCTCGCGGTGAGCGCAGGTCGTGCCCCGAAAGTCACTTGGCCCGCCCCGCTCGCCAGCCCCACTGCGATCGCGACGCAGCTTCTGGGTCGGGTGCGGGCCCACTTTCAACCGAATCGGTCGAGCTCGTCGAGGACGGCCTGGGAGTCGGTGAGGCTGGATGTGAGGATCTGCCTCGCAACCTCGAGCAGCTGGAAAGTGCGAGGGTCGCGCACGGTGTAGTAGACGTTCGTACCGGAGCGCCTTGCAAGAAGGATGCCGTGCTTGCGGAGCACCCCCAGGTGCTGTGAGGTGCCGCTCGAGTCGATCTGCAGCTCGCTCTGAAGGTCGCCCACCGTTCGCTCGCCGTTCTTCAGCAGCTCGAGGATGCGCACCCGCACGGGATGCCCAAGGATGCGGAAGAACTCGGCCTTCATCTGGTAGACGGCGCCGCTCTGGAGGGCGGGCGCGAACCTCGCTTCACCCACAGTTCGCTCGCTCATGCGCCAGCACCACCACGGCGCGTCTCAGATCGCGCTCGACGGGTACGTGCTTCGGCACCCGCGACGCGCTGACCTCCAGGCAGCACGCTCTTTTGCAGTCCGGCCTGCGCGATCAGTTGCCATCCCGCCTGCTCGCTCCACTCGTACGCAGCCATCATCTCCTTCAATCCAGGCTTTGATGCTGAATGTGCCGGTACGTCTCCCAAGCATCGGCGAGACAGTCGAAGGCGTCTGGGCTGATGGTGCGGTGGTCGCGAACGATCGCCGCGGCAGCCTCGAGCGACGGGGGATCGCGGTGCTCCAACAGCGCCATCGCAGCCTCAGCTGCGCCAGGGCCGCCCTCGCTGATCCGTCGCGCCAGCCGCGCCTCATAGATTTCTCGACCCGCGAGAGCTCTCTCTCTCGCTCGAGCGGGCACCGCGCTCATTTCTTGCATCTCAAACACCTTCCTGCTCGAATTCGCAATATTGCTGCCGGAGCTTCTGACCTGCGGAGCCCGTGAGGTCGCTGTCGGCTCCGCTCCAGGGACCGACGACGCTCGCCTGCCCACGCCAAGACCGCCTGCGCGGCCTTCCGCCGTTGAGATCGAGTTCATCGCCATCATCCAATTCTTACGATGTTATGAGATGATAAGCATCCGGGTGCACTACGAATCTTTGGCCGCGCTCTACGCACATGCGCTGAGCACAGGGCGCCTCAGGTCTCGGCCTGCTGAGCCGCGCGTTCGCGCAGCTCGACGCGCCTGATCTTGCCCGTCAGTGTCTTTGGCAGATCGTCCACGAACTCGAGCATCCGGGGATAGGCATAGGCTGACAGCCGTTCGCGTACGAACATCTTGATCTCCTCGGCCAGCTCGTCGGATCGCTCGTGGCCGGCGGCGAGGACTACGTAGGCCTTCACGACCGAGCCGCGCCGCTCGTCGGGCGCTGCGACAGCAGCCGCCTCAGCGACTGCCTCGTGCTCGAGAAGGATGGACTCGACCTCGAATGGTCCGATCCGATATCCCGCAGCGATGATCACGTCGTCGGCTCTGCCCTCATACCAGATGTAGCCGTCCTCGTCCATTCGTGCCGCGTCCTTCGTGTGGAGCCACTCTCCGCCGAACGTCTCCTCGGAGGCGTCGGGCAGCCGCCAGTACCCGAGCGGATAGTGCGGATTGGACCTCGCCCGCAGGCATATCTCTCCGCGCTCACCTCTCGCCACCGGCCGCTCGTCCTCGTCGAGGATCGCGACATCCCAGCCTGGCATAGGCTTGCCCATCGAGCCCTCTCTCACCTCCATCCAAGGGAAGTTGCCGCACAGCGGGTAGGACTCGGTCAGACCGTAGTAGTCGAGCACGGTGACGTCGTACTGGCTGCGAAACCACCGGATCGCCTCAGGGTTCAACGGCTCCCCCGCCGAGCAGACGACCCTGAATCGCTGCGGGTAGCGCATTGCTGCGTCATGAATGCCCATCATCGAGCGGATCGCGGTCGGGGTCGCAAACATGTTCGTCACCTGGTGCCGGGACAGGAACGCGAGCTGCTCATGCGCATCAAATCCGCCCTTGCGCTCATAGACCACCTGCACCGCACCGAGGCGCCAGGGTCCGAGCAGCGGGCAGATCCCGGCCGCCCACGCCCACTCGCCCATGCCGTGAAAACGCTCGCCCGGTTCGATCTCGTGGCAGTGGATGAACTCGTTGTGGGCGAGGATGTAGCGGTGGGCATGCACTATGCCCTTCGCAAGACCGGTCGTGCCTGATGTGTAGTAGAGCTGTGCCGGATCGTCCGCTGCCGTCTCAACCGTCTCGCAGACGTCACTCTCAGCTGCGAGCATCGCGCCATCTAGCGCAAGCACCCGCTCGACTGGCGCGCCGTCGAAACGCCGCGCATTCGCGGCGTCGGTGACGAGCACCCTCGGTTCGGAGTCAGTCAGCCGATGCGCGATGCCCTCATCTCCGTAGAGCACCGACATCGAGAGCAGGATTGCGCCGAGCTTCCAGGTCCCGAAGAACACTGCAGCTGCCTCAGGACTCGGCGGCAGCACGACCGCGACGCGCTCACCGCGCTGTACTCCGCAAGCGGCAAGCAGGTTCGCGGCCTGGCTCGAGAGCGCCTGGAGATCGCCCCAGCTCAGCTTGCGCGACAGCCCGTCATAGCGTTCGTGGATCATCGCAAGCGCCTCAGGAGGGTGGCGGTCGCAGATGTCCGCCGCAAGGTTGTACTGCTGCGGCACCGCCCAGCTGTGCGCCTCACACAACCGCTCATAACGCTGCTGGCCCTCAAAGCTCACCGTCATTCCTCCCGCCGTTGAAAATCAGCACGAGCGAACACTCGATCGCGCAGAGAACAACACCTCATCTCGACGGGTGGATACCCGATCGCCCGGCCTGGGATATCAGACCTCGCTCGCGAGCACCCACTCTCTGCTGCATGCCGGCGGCGTCATTGACGGACGCAGGCCCCAGGACGCGACCAGCACACCGCGGGCGCGAAGCGCACGACCGGCAGCCGCGCTGCGCTGCCGCGCATGCCCGGCGGCGCTCCCCGGCAGCGTTCGCCAGTACCATCAGACCGTGACGATCGTCACCAGTTCCCTCGCCGATGAGCGGGCTCTGCAACGCTGAGACGATGTCGATCGACGTCCGCCCAAAGCGCATCTACGAGCCAGTCGATCAAGGCGACGGCTACCGCGTGCTCATCGATCACATCTGGCCGCGTGGCGTCTCACGCGAGCGCGCGAGGCTCGATGAGTGGGCGAAGGAGCTTGCACCGAGCAGTGAGCTTCGCGAATGGTTCAGCCACGATCCGGCGCGCTTCGCAGAGTTTCGCGCCCGCTACCGAGCCGAGCTTGCAGCACAGCGAGAGCGCCTGCGACAGCTGATAGAGCGCGCAGAGCCTGGTCCGCTCACGATCCTCTACGCCGCGCGCGACGAGCAGCACAACAACGCCATCGTGCTCTGCGAGATGCTGCGAGGCGGTTGACCGCCGGCCCGCACCTGAGAGCGGCGCCTCGCACCGCCGTGCCCCGTCCAAGCGCCACACCCTCAGCTGCCCGCAGCTGAGGGTGTGGCCTGCCGCGCGCGTGTTATAGAGCGCTGGCGCGCTGCGCCGCGATCACCGCGTGCCTGTGAAGGCGATCCGCTGGCGCGCCAGCAGGCCCCCAACATCCGAGTCGTCTCCGACTACGAGCCCCGCAGCTTGATCAGACAGCCGCCTCCGTCGGGGCTCTTCGGCTCGAAACCGGCGAGCTCAGCCCCTGGCCAGACCGCATCGATCAGGCCGCGCGTTACGCCCTTGTGCAGGGTGCAGATCGCTGGCCGGTTTTCGCGCACCGCGTCACGGTACGGGCAGTTTCGCAGGCAGATCGTCACGCGCTCGCCGGCTCGCCTCTTCACCTCTGGCGCGAAGCCGAGACGACTCAGAGCCGTCTCGAGGCCGCCGCTTCCACGGCCGCCCTCAGAGGCGCCGATCTCCTCGCCGATCTGACGACCTGCAGCTTCGATCCTCGCAAGCCCTCGCGAGCCGGATCCAGTCGCCCGGGCAAGCCAGCGCGACAGGTCGCCGTAGGCGCTCGCAGGGCGTCCGCCAGGGCGGGCGTCTGGCGCGATCGTCCAGACGTCGCGGGGCCGCCCGCGTGACAGCTGTTCTCTCTCTCGTATGAGCAGCCCGTCCCGCTGAAGACGGTCCAGGTGCATCCGCACGCCGTTCGGGTGCAGACCGAGCCGCCCAGCGAGCTCTGCCGTGCCCGCCGGCCGCCCGACCTGCCCCAGCAGCGCGAACAGGCGGGCTCTCGTCGGCTGACAGAGTGGATCGTCGGCGCTGACGACCGCAGGCAGATCGATCATAGGTCTGAAAGTTTACCCACCCACGATATGAAAAGCTGGCGATGCATGTTACGCTTTCTTCCAACGCGGCTGTGAGATCAGCTGCAGGAGCATCTTCGAAGGGAGTTCGCTGGATGACCTACGTGATCGCCGAGCCCTGCATTGGCACGAAGGACAACTCATGTGTCGAGGTGTGTCCCGTCGACTGCATCCACCCGACGCCGGATGAGCCAGGATACGACACGGCTGAGATGCTCTACATCGACCCCGAGGAGTGCATCGACTGCGACGCCTGCGTCGAGGCATGTCCGGTCGACGCGATCTTTGCCGAGGACCAAGTGCCAGAGGAGTGGCATTCCTACATCGCGAGGAACGCCAGCTACTACCAGCAGGCGCTTTCGTGAGATCTCGCCGAGCGCGCCTCGGGTGCCTCGAGCTCATTCAGTGCACCTGCGCCACCCTGCTTGCACAGGGAGGCGCTCGCATCAGCCCTCACTGACGGCAGTGCCGTCCTGTCGGGCCGCCTCGAGTTCTTCCCCGATCCGCCCGAGCGTCGCGCCGTCGAGGGCCTGCTCGAGGTATGGGAACAGCTCGCGCTCCTCCAGCCGCACATGCGCCCGCAGCCGTGCTCCAAGCGAATGCAGATGCCCCGTGCTTCCCTCCAGCCGCCCGCTGCGCAGCTTCGCTGCCGCATCCAGCAGGCAGCGGTGATCGGCGAGCACGCGCTCAGCCAGCATCCGTCCCCGCTCGCCAGGAGGCAGGGCCGGCAGCACGATCGCCTCCTCCAACGCGAAGTGTCGTGACTCGTGGCCGCTCATGAAGTCCGCAAACAGCCGCGCGGAGGACTCGGCGGTGTCAGCCTCCGCGCGGGTCAGCGCCATCGCGATCACGAGCGCATCGTGGTGATCGCGTGAGAGCGAAGCCAATGCCGCGCTGCGTCTCACAACCGCGCTCGAGCCGCCGCTGAGAAGTCATTCAGAAAGGCCACGAGCACATCATGCCCGATCCTCGAGCCGATCCAGCAGGCCCCACGCTTGCGCCGATCCCCCATGCCGGAGCCTCACAGAGCTCAGCCGACAGTCGAAGGCGCACGAGCGCCGCCGTCGCGTGCGCATGGTCCGATCGCGCCGCTGCGCGGTCCACCGCTGTGACCGAACCGACCCGAGCATCGGTGATGCCTCGGATCGAGCGCGACTGTACGTGTCCGCTGATGTCGGCGTGCACTTCCACACCGACGACGTCGACGCCGCGTTCGCGAGGGTGCGCGGCGCGGGCGCGAATGTCAACCAGGAGCCGACCGACCAGCCTTGGGGCGCCCGTGACTTCGCCGTACGCGACCCATCCGGCGATCCCCTGCGAATCGTTCAATCGCCTGCCTGAGAGTCGCATTCGCACCATCTCGGCAACGCGCGATCACGGGGCATCCGGGGAGATGAACGTGCTTCGGCGACCATGGTCGATCATCCATTGATCAGCGAGACGGTCGATCCACGCGGAACGCGAGTTGCCCTGACAGCCGCTGTGTGATCCGGCAAGATCGTGCAGGATCACCAGGAGATCCGCTGCGCGCCGGGCACCAATCAGGTTGTGGGCCTGACGATCCTCGGCGCCCGCCGGGTTCTTCAACGTGACGGGCACCTGACGGTGACCGTTACCGAGACCGTGGAGACCAGCGCAGAGGAGCTGGCGCCGGCACTCGTCGCGGCTTGACGAATCGACATGCTGAATCGCTCCGGCTCTGATGGAGGCTCTGGCGTTTTGTCTTTTGGCCGGGACCTCGTCGTCCGCCATGGACAGCGTAGAGCTGCCGGGACGATGCTCTCGACTCCGGGGTGAGGACGCGCCGAAAAGCCGAAACCCGCACAGTTGTGCGGGTTTCGAGGGATGGAGCTAGCGAGACTCGAACTCGCGACCTCCTGGGTGCGATCCAGGGGCATCCCTTGCGAAGCGCTTGTTTATGCTGGTTTTGAGTCGCGGTTTTTGGCTCTATGACGGCATCATCGGACCAGTGCGGTACCGTAAACGGTACCGCGCCGCATGTGGTACCGCAGCGGTACCGCGTGATATCTTGTCTGACCATGCCGACGCCACGCACAGCCGCGCGCCTCGACCCAACCGGTGCGCTCGTGGTCAGGGAGCACCGCTCGGGACCGGTCTACGAGGCCAAGTGGCGCCGCGACGGCAGGCAGATGAAGCGCCGCATCGGGCCGGCGTGGCTGGAGCGCGATGGCGAGAACGGCGATTGGCGATCGCGCCGCGGGCGCGTACCGGCCGGCTTCTTCGACGAGAAGCGCGCGACCGTGCAGATGGCCGCGATCATCGCCGAGCATGAGCGCAAGGAGCGTGCCGTCGAAGCAGGAGAACGGGCGCGGCTTGAGCGCGGTGTCAGCTTCCGGCAGGTCGCAACGGAGTGGCTTGAGCATCTGCGCGTCGAGCGCGGCGCCAAGCCCGCGACGCTCAAGGACTACGGCTACCTGCTCGCCGAGCCCGGCGCTCCACACCGTTGTGGTGGCGGCAGGAGCGCGGGCCTGATCCTGGCCACATTCGGCGAGCGGCCGATCGCGAAGATCACCACCAAGGAGATCTCCGCATTCCTGCGCCGGCTCGATGCTGACGGCGTCTCCGCGCGGTCGGTCAACAAGTACCGCGAAGTGCTCTCCGCGATCTTCAACTACGCCTGCCGCGAAGATACCCACTGCCTGCCGTCCAACCCGGCGCAGGGCACCGTCAAGCGCCGTCAGCAGCCGCCGGCGGTTCTGGATTTCTACGAGCCCGAGGAGATCGAGGCACTCGCGCAGATGGCGGCGGTCGGCAGCCATCGCGGCAAGCAGCCGCCCGGTCTCAGCGCCGGCGAGATCGAATGGAGGGCGCGCGAAGACGCGCAGGACGCCGAGCTCTTCCGCATCGCCGCCTACACGGGGCTGCGCTTCGGCGAGCTGCTCGCCCTGCGCTGGGAGGACGTCAATCTCGACGCGCGGCGCATGGTCGTCCATCGCGCCGTCTCTGCGGGCGTGGAGGGGCCGACCAAGACCTGGCAGGCCCGCTTCATCCCCATCGCCGATCCGGCCGCCGAAGCACTCAAGCGGCTGCGCGCGAGGGGCGACTACACCACCCGCGACGACTACGTCTTCTGCTCACGCCTCGGCCGGCGCTTGGACCCGTCCGCCGTCCGCCGCCGCTACAAGCGCGCACGCGACGCCGCCGGCCTGCGGCCGCTGCGCTTTCACGCGCTGCGCCACGCCGCAGGCAGCCTTGTGGCGCGGCACGCCGACGCCCGCTTCGTGCAGGACTTCCTCGGGCACTCGCGGATCACGACCACCGAGCGCTACATGCACGCCAAGGCACGGCCGGAGGATCTGGAGCGGGTCAATCTCGCGTTCGCCCACAAGCCGTCCACTGCCCACGGGACATTGCGCCCCGCCTCACGACCGGCCGACGACAAATAACATGGCTAAGTACCTGGCCAAACGCCTGGCCTTCTGCTAGTATCTGACTACGCCAACCTAGAGCACGCGATCAAGTGCCGTATCGAGCGAGGGAACTCATGCCGAAGCTCCGCTCAGCCCCACAGGAAGCCCACCGGAAGGCCGTCGAGTCGAACATCGCCGACGTCGTCGGATACCTGCAGGAGGTGCTCGGACAGAAGCTGGTCGCGCACGTCGCAGGCGTCTCCGACGCAAGGACCGTCGCGCGATGGGCCGCCGGCGAACGCGCCCCGCGAGCAGAGCACGAGCAGCGCCTGCGCTGCGCCTACCAGACCTTCCAGCTGCTGCTTGCCGAGGAGTCTCCCCACACCGTTCGCGCATGGTTCCTCGGTCTCAACCCGCAGCTCGACGATCAGTCCCCCGCGCAGAGCATCCGCGACGGCGACTTCCGCGACGTGCTCGTGGCCGCCAAGGCGTTCCTCGCCGGGGGATAAGTGGCGCCCGGAGGGCCGAAGATCGCTGAGCCGCCGCGGAACGGCCTCTGGCGGGTCGGTCGCTCACCCGACCCGCTTCGCTTCGGCGATCCGCTCGACCCCGCCCTGCTCGAGAACCGCAGCACCGGCAACCGTTTCGACAGCCCCACCGGCGACTACCGTGTCTGCTATTTCGCAACCACGCTTGAGGCCTGTCTTGGAGAGACGCTCTCCCGCTTCCGGCCGGACCCCGGTCTCGGCGCGATAGCCCACGAGGAAGGCTTCATGGCGCTCGGAGAGGTCCCGGCCGACTGGCGTCACCGACGCCTCGCAGTCCGCGCCACCCCCGTGCCGAACAGCGCCATACCGGCGATCCGCTTTCTCGACGTCGAGGCGGCCGAGACACGCGCGCTGCTGCGCAACGAGCTCGGCGAGCTGCTCGCCTACCACGGCTACAGCGACCTCGACGTGCCCACGGTGCGCGGCGCAGATCGCCGCATCACGCGCTGGATCGGCCGCTGGGCCTACGAGCAGCGCGACGCCGACGATCGCCTCAAGTTCGCCGGCATCCGCTACCTGTCGCGCCTCTCCTCAGAGTGGGAGTGCTGGGCACTGTTCGAGGACGTAGCACTCGACGAGAAGGAGAGGCGACCGATCACCCGCGACGATCCGGCATTGACACGCATCGCCGAGCTGTACAGCTTGACGATCTTCTGAGAGATCACGCTGCCGGCCAGTCTCCCGGCTGGCCCCGCACCGCGTTCTCGATCTCGTCGCGCAAAAAGATCCAGCGGCGGCCGAGCTTGCGGGCGGGGAGCAGCCCGCGGCGGGCGTATTCCAGGACGGTCGAGATCGGCATGTGCAGCAGGTCGGCGACCTGGCGGCCGTCGAGGACGTCTTCGCGTGTCAGCCGCGGCCGCGGCGTGGATGACAGTTGGACGCTCACGCAGGTAGTTACCGTGAGCAGCGAGAACCGGCCAGACCTCGCACGCGGATCGTCCGACGCCTTCGCGCATGCGCCCGCCGGACCACGCCCTGCCGATCTGTCCGCGCACGCCGGCCTGAACACCCGCATCGCAGGCGCTCGCACTGGTCGCTGCCTGCCCGGCCTGCGGACCGGCAGCGCGGTACCGCCAGCCGAGCTGCTGCGCTGCGGCACAGCAATCGGCTCGTATAGACGTGATGCACAGTTGAGCGTGCTGTGTGATTGCTGTGCGATGTTGCGTGGCCGGTTTTCGCTGCTCGCGGTAAGTGAGAGCGTGATGACCGCGGCGAGCATCGGTGGCGGCAAGGCCGGCGGGTATGCCCGGTACCTGGAGTCAAAGACCCTGGCGCCAGAGCTTGGGGATTACTACCTCGACCCTGCCGGGGAGCCCGTGCAGGCGTCGGGCCGGTGGCTTTCCAGTCCCGGCACGCTCGCCCGGCTTGGCATTGAGGGGGAGAAGGTCGATGGGCGTGAGTTCATCGCGCTGATGGAGGGCAGGCACCCGCGGAGCGGCGAGTGGTTGCGGCGGGTCGGCGCGGACGGCAGCCGCGGCGGCGGGATCGACTTGACGTTCTCGGCGCCGAAGTCCGTGTCGATCACGTGGGCGCTCGGCGATCAGGATCAACGCCGGCAGGTCGAGGCGGCGCATGCCGCCGCTGTAAGGGCGGCGGTCGATCATCTGCGGGAGACCGTGCCTACGATCCGGCGACGGTGTGGCGGGCAGGTGGTCGAGCAGCCGGCGGCCGATCTGATCGCCGCGGAGTACCGGCACACGACCGCCCGTGGCGTCGTGGATGGGGATGCGCCCGACCCGCAACTGCACAGCCATGTCGTTGTGAGCAGTGCCGTTCGTGATGATGGGCGGATCGTCGCGGTCGCCTCCCGCCCGATCTTTCGTGCCGGCCGGGAGTTGGGCGCCTACTACCGCTCCGCCCTGGCGCATGAGCTTGCTCAGCGTGGCTACAGGATCGACGCGGGTACTGGGAAGGACGGCCGTTACTTCGAGATTGTCGGTGTTCCCCGATCGTTGATCGACGCGTTCTCCTCCCGCAGTCGTGAAGTCGCCCAGGCGGCCGAGCGGTTTCGTGCCACGCATGGGCGAGCACCGGAGCCCGATGAGCTTCGCCGCATCAAACTGGAGAACCGCAAGCAGAAGATCCCGGTCACTCAGGCCGACCTGCAGGACGCCTGGCATCAGACGGCCGCTCGGCATGACTTCCGGGCGCCACGGCACGAACGTGATCGCGTCCCCCACGACCGGGCGCCGAGCAGGCAGCGGGAGCGCGCACGGGAGCAGGCCGGACAGTTGCGACTGAGCTTCGAGCAGCCGAGCACGCGAGACCGAACACGGCAGGTGGAGCTGAGCGATCGGGTGGAGGCGCGCCTCACCGAGCAGGCTGCGACGTTCACGCCGTCGGAGCTGCGTGCCGTCCTGCTGGAGCAATCGGTCGGCCAGCTGCCACCAGATGAGGCGATCGGGAAGGGGCGCGAGATGATCGAGCAGCGGCGCATCCTGCCGTTGGAGGGTGGACGGTTGACGACGCTCACGCTCAGAGCCGCGGAGCAGAAGATCGAGCGGCAGATCGGCAGGATGGCCGCGCCCGCCGGCCGGGACGTCGGCGAGGTCGCACGTGAGATCGCAGGCGAACAGGTGGCTGAGCGGATCGGCGGACACCTCTCAGACGAGCAGGCCCGAGCGCTTATGACGATCACAGGCGCGGAGCGTGCGGCGATCCTGATCGGGCCGGCCGGCACGGGTAAGGGAGTCGTGATCGACGCTGCCGCCCACGCCGAGCAGTTGGATGGTCGTGAATGCTTCGGGATCGCCGTCTCCGGCTCCACAGCACAACGCCTCGGCCGAGACAGTCCCGCCCTGCAAGACCGGACGCTGACCCTGGATGCGCTCGTCCACCGGGCCGAGCACGGGCGCCTGAAGCTCGATGCGAACACGACCGTGTTCTTCGATGAGGCCGGCATGGCTGACACCGACCGGCTCGGCCGGCTCACTCGCCTGCTTCAGGAGAGGCATGCGAAGCTCGTGTTGATCGGCGATGCGGCGCAGTTGCCGTCGATCGGCGCCGGCGGCATGTTCGAACGGTTGATCGAGATCGCCCCGCACGCGCAGCTCTCAGACGTGCGACGTACCCTGGACCCGGCCGAGCAGAAAGCATGGGCAGACCTACGCGCCGGCAGATCAGACCGGGCGCTCGCCCACTACCACTCCCAAGGTCGCCTCCACATGGCCAACAGCAGGGATGAGGCGATCGAGCAGGCCGTCAAAGACTGGGCAGCACTGACCGAGAAGCTGCCCGTCGAGCAGGTCGCCCTCATCTCAGATGCTTCAAACATGGAGATCGACCGGATCAACGCGCGCGCACAACACCACCGTGCCCTGCGCGGCGAGCTCGGCAACCGGGAAATGCACATTCCCGGCGTTCACTACGGCGTCCGGGCCGGCGACCGGATCACCCTGGTCGAGCAGCACCGGCAGCAAGGCCGGGAACGGTTTGAGAACGGCGAGCGCGGAGAGGTGACAGGCATCAGCCAGGCCGGCGAGGTGACCGTCCAATTCGACATCACCGGCCGCCAGGCCACCCTCGCCGGAGAAGACCTCGCCCGCCTGCGCCTCGGATATGCGAGCCACATTCACCGCGCGCAAGGCGCGACCGTCACCCGCACGATCGCGATAACCGGCAGCTGGCAGGCAAGCAAGGAGACCGCCTACGTCGAGGCATCCCGCGCAAGGCACGGCACAGACTGGTACCTCTCACGCGCCGACCTCGGAGAAGACGGGCACGACCTGAACCGCATAGGGCGACTGGCAGACGTCATGAGAGTCAGTCGCGCGCAAACCCCATCGCTCGCGCACGCCGAACGCCCGCACCGGCAACGGGAAGATCACCCGTTGAAGCTCGACCTGCACATTCCCCCCAGCCGCCAGCCAGCGGGCTATGACCGTCACACGCCGATCGCCCCGAGCCGCAGACCTCTCCCACGCCGCGGCCTGCGGCGGCTCATCAACCGCACACCCGACCTGACGATCGACCGGTAGGCGAGCGACCTCACGCCGTCTCCGCGCGTGGGCACGCAGCGCAATTCGCACCGACGCACCCTTGCCGATCGACATCCACGCGTTCGCCTCCCCACGACGCTGCGCCCAACGGCACGACGATCAGGCCGTGCTTGATGAGGGCTGCCGCGCCTTTGCGCATTGGCGGTCACGGGTCGTAGGTGCCGTAGCAGTCGCTTGCCGGTCCGGCGGTGAAGAGCGGCCCGATCGGCCTGCCGCCGGGTTTGCTTGTGTCAGGTATCCGGCGCCGGTGGCGCCATCGCGAGCCGGATAACGACTTTCGTGGCCGCCCCTGGTCTTCAGGAACGTCGTGTGGAGGATCACGGCATGTATCTGATCAGGTACTGGCTGCCTTCCTGTCCGCTTCCTTCTTCACAGGTGAGGTAGAAGACGGCCGCTCCGTTCGGGCTGCTCGCGATCGGTTCCAGGTCCAGTTCCCCGGAGCCCTGCAGTCCGCAGTTGTGCAGGCTCGGTGCGATTCGTCGCGCCCTTGAGAAGGGGCGAGCGGGCCGAGCCGTGAAAGCGACCAGGTCGAACTCGTTGGGATGGTGCGCGACATCGCCGCGGTTGATCAACAGCGAGCGCCGATGGGAGTCGATCAACCCAACGGTTTCTATGAGGTGTTCGGCACCGTCGTCCACGATGAGCCTCCTGCCGAAGCGCCCAAACACGCTCCCGCGCCGAGCGTAGATGCGCGTGCGCAGCGCGCTGGAGTCTTCCACGCTCCAGACTGCCAGCACGAACCGGCGCCCGCCTGCGAACACTTCGACGCCGTATCCAAAGGCCGGTACAGACATGATCCGGCGGGGACGGAGGAAGCGACCGGCGGCTGTGAAGCCCGTCAACATGAGCCTTTGCGCGGTCCCTTCCGGCCCGGAGAGGTAGGCGAACAGGGTGTCGCCTGCCCCGTCGTTGGTGAAACCAACACCGTCTCTCAGCTTGCGCACCCGCCGCAGATGCACAGCTGGGCGGGACGCGCCCGCGGGACGGCCGCCGGCGAGGCCCACCACGTCTCTGTCCTGCAACCAGCTCGCGACCGGCCGCCCGTCCGGGGCGAGGTGCAGGTTGAGCAGCGACGGCCCTTTGCGCGCGGCAACGAGCCTGACGGTGTGAAACGGCCCGCCGAACCGGCCGAACGCCTCTTCGATCTGGCCTGGTTGGAGTTCGTCTTCTTCGTATTGGCTGATGGCATCGCCTCCGCGCTGCCAGACCGCGGTGAGTATCCCGTCTGCGACGACGACGCTGGGTTCTTCCGGCTGGTCTGAGAACTCCGCGGGGCTGAGCGCGGGAGACACCGCCTGAGCCTCCGGCGGCCTCTTGCCGAGGCGCCAGGCCGCGACGGCGATATGGCGGCAACATCCTTCGGACTGGCCGTCTTCGTAGGAGACCGCCACGGCGACCTCTCCGCGATCATCGAGCGCAATCGTCGCGTAGACCCCACCCACATGGGCCGGCACGCCGACCGTCCACGAATGCTCTATGCGCCCAGAGCGCGCCAGCTCGGCGACCACCGCTCCCGCCCGAGTGCCGTACGCGCCGACAGCCTGACCACGATCATTGACCGCGAACTGCCATGTCTGGTCTCTGGTCGGCAAACGCACCGGTGCCGTGAAGCGACCGGTGAACGCCCAAGATGGCGACGCCGCGAAGGCACCGACCAGCATCGTCAGCAGCAGTAGGCTTGAGAGGGATCGTCTCATCGCTGATCAGACACGGCGACGGTAACAGAGTCGCGGCTCCGCCCGGATCGCGTCACCCGATCCCGCTGACAGGCACCGGAACGAGGCTGTTGTCGGTGCGGCCGTCGCCGAGCTGGCCCGATCCGCCCGCGCCCCAGCATTCGATGGCACCGGAGGAGAGCACCGCGCATCCGGTGTATTCGCCGCCCGTGATCTCGGTCGCCGTGCTGATCCCGCTCACGCCCACCGGCGTGAGGCTGGCTTTGGTCGTGCCGTCGCCGAGCTCGCCGTTTTCGCCCGCGCCCCAGCATTCCACGCTGCCGCCGGAGAGCAGCGCGCAGGATGAGACGACGCTGCCGCCGGGCTGCGTGGCCGCCGCTGAGAGCCCCTGGACCTTGACCGGCGTATAGCTGTATTCGTAGTTGCCGTCGCCGAGCTGGCCGTTTTCGTTGTAGCCCCAGCAGTAGTCTTCGCCGCTTGAGATGACCGCGCATGTGTGGGCGTAGCCGGCGTCTGCTATCGCGGTGGCGCTGCTGATGCCGCTCACGGGCTGCGGGGTCGTCTCGATCGAGGTGCTGTTCGGCGGGTAGCCCCAGCATTCCACGCTGCCGCCCGAAAGCAGCGCACACGCGTATTCGCGGCCGGCGGTGATGGCGACCGCGGTGCTGATGCCGCTCACCGCCACAGGCGTGCTGCTCGATTCTGTGGTTCCGTCACCGAGCTGGCCCTGCGCACCGTCGCCCCAGCAGTCGATATGGCCGCTGGAGAGCAGCGCGCACTCGAACTGGATGCCCACTGTCACTGCGGTGGCCTCTTCGATCCCGCTCACCGCTTCTGGCGCCAGGCTGTCGGTCACCGTACTCGACGCCGGAGTGACCGACAGCGTCGTCGCGCTGCGTGACGCTTCGACCGCTTCACCCACAAGTGGCGAGGCGAGCTGCGCGCCGCCGGCCGGAGGATCGCCGTTTTCGCCCCAGCATTCCACGGTGCCGCCGGAGATCACCGCGCAGGATCCGGTAGGGCCGGCGGCGATCGCCGTTGCTTTGCTGATCCCGCTCACCGGCACCGGCGTGTCGCTGGCGGTCGTGGTGCCGTCGCCGAGCTGGCCAACGGAGTTACTGCCCCAGCATTCCACGCCACCGCCTGCGAGCAGCGCGCAGACGTGACTCCAGGCGCCGGCGCCCGCCGTGGCCTTGCACCTGGTCCTGAAGGTCTGATCTCCACCCAGGCTCGGAGTGCCTTCGCTCGCTTCGTTTTCAGCCTCGGCTTGGTAGTGGTAGGTGGTGCATTCTTCGAGCCCGGAGAGTGCCACCGCCTCGCTCTGCTTGCCTTCGGGGTTGGCGACCGGGGTCGTGGTGGTGGTGTGGCCGTATTCGGTGCTGGTGCCGTACTGCACCCAGTACTTGGCGGGGGCACCTTGCGGGTCGACGGTCAGGGTGACTGTGCCGCTGTGTGCTTTGACGCTCGCCGCCACCGCAGCTCGGCTTTCCGCGCGAGGTGGGCAGCTGTTGCCCTTGAGGGCGAGCACAAGCACGCAGTACGCAGGACGCCAGTCGTACGGGGCGTTTTCGTGTCCTTTCACGCCTTCGCCGTAGAGCAGGCCGCTGTCGAACGCGACTTTGTTGTGTTCCTTTTCTCTCGCTATTTCTGCAGCGGACGGCCCGCGGTACTCGTAGTAATCGACGAGTTCGACGTACCGCTTCGCGTCTTTGGCGAGTTGGCTGAAGTCGATGGCCGCTTCCCGTTGACGCTGAAAATGGCCTCTGATTGCTTTGCCCGCAGACAAGAGCACGCCTTGCTCGCTCAGCCAGATGTGAGGGTGCCCGAGCGGGTGTTTGTTGATGATGCTGACCATCGCCCGAAGCTCCTGGTTGCGATGCGTCTTGAAATACTTGCCGAGGTCTTTGTAGTCGTGAAGACTCCACGCCGCCGGCTTCGGCCATTCGCGGCGGCGGTTGTGGTTGACGATCGTTTGGATGTACTTCTTGACATACTTTTCTGTCGATGTGCCGAGAACGCCGGCGAATTCGCCGGCGACGACGAGGCAGTGCCTGCAGTCCTTGTATTCGGAGGGGTGCTTGGGCGCCCAGTTGTGCAGTACGCGGTTGGCGATCTCCCAGAAGCGAGCGGCGCGTTTTTCATGGTCATACAGCGGATCGTGCCTTTCGCTCGGTTTGGCGCCTGCGCCGTTGCTCGGCTCGTTCCATGCGCCCCACAGCCTCACCAGCGGGACGACTTCTACTCTTTCTTCCTTCTCATGCTGCCGTGCTTCGTGCAGCTCTTCAAGGAGCGGCTTGAAGTCCGCTTCGTAGACCTTCGCTGACGGCGCCTTGCATTTGCTGCCCAGTTCTCTTTCGCCAACGCAGAACCCGGCGTTCTTACTCCTGCTGAGCAGGGCCGAGAGCGTGATGAACGGCGTGAGTTTGGCGCTCTTGACCGCCTGGAGCCATTTTTCCAGGTTGGTGAATGCTTCTACTTCGGCTCTTTTCGACCCTTCACCGCCGGCTGCTCAAGCACGGAGCATTCACCTCCGAGGAGGACCTCGCCGAGCAACTGCTCGCCTTCATCGAGACCTACAACCAGAACGCCAAGCCATTCAAGTGGACATACACCGGAAAGGCGCTCGAGGTGTGAGAACAATGAAACTCGCAAACGGTAAAACCCATCGAGCCACCACTTACTGGAGCCACCACTAGTGTGTGCCACCGTCGCCTTCTCGGCGATCGATCCGAGGGGGCGGGCCGCCGAAAAACACTTTGCTTTCTGCTCGTTCCCTATGGTTGCGTTGGCCAGAACAGGGCCTGCGAGTGCCGTGAGCCGTTTACGCCAGTGAAGTGCAACGCGACCGGCTTAGTGGTCGTCTGGAATGCGTAGCCGTCATCCGCATTGAGTTCGACAGGCATTTCCACGCCTGCTTCGGTTACCGCACGCAGATCGGAGGCGCTAGCAGTTGCTGGCAACACGCCGATGACCGAGAAGTGTTCGCCGTTGTTTATGACCTCGTCGCTGCCGATGCCGCTAGCCGCCGCGGCACTGTCGCCCTGGCAGAAGCTCGCGGTGTCTTCGCTGCCGCGCATGGAAACCAGACAGACCGCGCCTTCAGCCGGCACGAGTACTGCGCTGCCCGCGCTGTTGGCGACAACCTCCCGGCCGAGGCTCGGGTTAGCGCCGGCTTCCGACTCCGTCTGGGTAAGAGCGCTCACGACACGCGGGGTGTTCGTGACGCTATCGGCAGCCGTCGGCGGCTGGCCGAGGACCGGGAACGCAGCGGTCTGGCTCGAGTTCGGCTCGCTGACCATGCTGGTAGAAGACCCGGAAGGTTCCGATGATGCTGGGGCGCCGAAGGCACCTGATGCCGCCAGGCCGCCTACGGTTAGCGTCATGGACGCGAGCAGCGCCGCGCACCGTGTGCGATTGCTTGGTGTTCTCATCTGTGGTATCGCCTTTCTAGGGTTCGTAGAACCAGCACCAGATTTCCTGAGCATTGCCGTAAGAGTTGTCTTGCAGGCCACCGCCCCGAAGCGGGTCGTGTGCGCTGAATTCGGTCCCCCATTTCCAGATGAACGTGGTCCCGTGTTCGAGCTCCGATGAGCTGCACACGTCACTCGCCCATGTTTCTTTCTTGACGCCGACGCAAAGATAGGCGTTGTAGCCTTTCTGGAGCTTGGTCTGTCCTTCGCGCCAGTTGGCTGTCACAGACGGGTCCCACAGCCATGTGTTGTTGGCGGGTTTGCCTTCGAAGTCGTGCGAGTAAGCGGACGCATTTCCCGGTGCTGCGAGCGCGAAGGTCACGAACGTGGCGAACGTGGCGAGCAGCGCCACAAGCGCGAGCGTAATCGAGCTTTGGCGTCGCAGTCTGCTTTGGATCATGTCGATCGGCTCCCTGTAGCCGTGGCTGTACACCGTCGGGTGACAGACCGGTGTGCAAGCGACGCGCGCCCGCGGACCCGGCCGCTCCCCCTCGTTTCTCTCATCGTTGTTCTCTTCTTTCGGCTGGCAGCAGCTACCACCGCCAGCTGTGGTGGCTCTCGGTTCCTGTCCGTGATGCGTCGCTCGAGCTGGCCTTGTGGGCGTGGCGCCGAACGTCCACCCCTATAGATGCACGACCACGACGCTTTGTGACGCTCCTCTTGCGGGCAGCGCCGCACGGTCTCTCAGCCAGTGCTGAGGTAGGATGCTCGGCGAGCCGCTAGCATCCCGCTGGATGCGATTGCCGGACGGCTATCTGCTTGGGGGCGGGAGCGCCGCTGCGTGGTGTACACGATGAGCCTTGATTCCAAGGCGATCCTTGAAATGTACGATCGCCACGCGCGCGGACTGGTCGGCTACTTCACGCGTAGGGTGCACGATCCCGATCTGGCGGTCGAACTGATGAGCGAGACGTTTCTGGCGGCTTTCACTGCGCGCCGAGAGTGCCGGGCGCGCGGTCAAGCGCAGCGTGCCGCTTGGCTCTATCGGATTGCCGCCAATAAGCTTGCTGAGCATGCGCGTCGTGCCGCGAGTGAGCGCCGTGCGTTGCAGCGTCTTGGCAGCGAACTCACGCGGCCGGCAACCGAGGCCGAGGCGCAGTACATCGAACGCCTCGCCGAAGAAGCGGATCTGCGCGGCCTGCTTGGCGGGGCGGTCGCAGCGCTCAGCGAGGAGCAGGCGAAGGCGATCCTCTCGCGGGTCCTGCTAGAAAGAAGCTACTCGGAGGTAGCGGCGGAGCTCGGCATAAGCGAGCAGGCCGCGCGTGCTCGCGTCAGCCGCGGCTTGCAGGTCTTGCGCCGAGCGATTGCGCCGGCCCGCGAAGGCACCTGATGAGGGAACGGAGTCGCAACCACGCCGCCGAGACGTCCGAGCCGTCCGGGACGCGCGAGGATGACCGCGACGCGACGATCCCCCCTGGCCCGTCGACCGTAGGAGAGCAGGCACTCGCGGCGGCACGCGCCCGGCTCGCTGCGCACATGCAAGCACAAGAGCGAAACGCCGTCGAGGCAGATTTCAGCGAGTTTGCCGATGTGCCGTTGCTCGAGGAGGTGCGCCAGCGACTGGCATCCCGCTTCGAGCAGCTTGAACGGCAAGAGCGCTCCTTGCGCGTCGGGTCGCGCATCAGGGCTCTGCGAAGGCTGCGGCCGGCGTTTGCGATCCTGTTCGTACTGCTGCTCGCCGGCAGTGCGGCGGCGGCGGTCACTTTGAGCCTTCGCTCAGCGCCGTTGAGCGGACGGCTACCCGCTGGCGGTTCTCCCGTACCACCCGGATATGCTTTCAGCGAGGCGGGAAAGCGCTACCGGATCGTGCTTGCCCCAGTGCTCAGCGCTGGCTCAAGCGGGTGGCGTAGTTTCATCACGTTCGCTTCGCGATCCAAGCGCAGCACCGCTGGCGGCGGGTCCGGCTATCCGACGCGCGCACAGCCATTGTGGCTCGGCGAAGGCACGAACTTTCCGGGAATGAGTCCTGCGAACGGCAGGGTGCTGGAGTACGTTCTGACCGGGCCGGCAGTCACCGCGGTGCGGATCGGTTCGCTGACCGTCACGACGCGTAGCGCCTCGGCGCTGCCGCTCGAAGACCGCATCGCGGTCTTTACGCTGCCGGCCAGCATCCCGCCGTTGAGCCTGCCTCCCCAAGCGCCGCCATTGCGCGCGGGCCGCTCCGGCGCTGGCAGCAAGACTCTCCCCGGCAGCCCTGAAGTGGTTCCGCTCGGCAGAAACGGGCGACCGATCGGCGGCCACACGAAATCCACGGCCCGCACGGCTGCGGCGCGCTCGTGGTATCGCGGTCCTGGCCGCTCCCTGCCGCCGCTCGCACGTTCGGGAGCCTGCCAGCTCGGCGAGCACGGCCTGCCCGGCTTGAAGCCCGTCTGGGGTCAGGTAGTCAGCTCGATCCGTCCGGTGCGCGACGCTACGGGCGAGCTGCTGCTCTCCTGCCTGCAAAGCACCTATCGTCTCGGCAAGTGGACTTTGACTGCGGCGGTCCTGCTCAACGCCGAGCATCCTGAGGCCGCGGCGCCCGGCCCAATACCCGGTGCGGTGCCGGTCAAAGGAGCGCCAGCTACCGTCCAGGCCGGGGACCCGTCGCCGCCCGGAGCGCTCACCGCAAAGCGCGTCGGCAACATGTGGCTGGTAGTGGCAGGCGGCCGCGATCTTAGCCAGCGTCTGGAAGTACTCGACGCTCTACGTATCAGCAGACTTTCGCTCGCAAGATGAGTGCACGAGAGCGAACGTTCAGCCCGCAACATGGTAGAGCGTCACGCCGCCGACGGTGAGGGCGTGCAGCCCGAGCTGGCTGAGCTCGCCTGGGTATGGCGAGCTTGTCTGCGGCGTATCGTCGATCACGATGTAGGAAACATGGTAGGCGCGCAGGAAACGCGCCAACGCGGCCGGCCGTGTCGGCTGATTGGCGCCGAACGCGTCGATCACGGGCTGCGCTGCGAACTGCGCAGGCGCGTAATGGCCGAGATAGCCCTCAGGCATGCGGAAATAGAAGCCTGTCTGCGCCTGCCAGAGCATGCTGTTCTCGTCGACCCCGAACGGGAAGGCGAGCAGCACCTTGTCCGGCTGCAAATAGCTGCGATACATCCCGGTGGCAAAAAACGGCGGGTCTGAAGGGGTCGCTCCCCACAGTCGCGTGCCGATGTTAGGCGCCACCATCACCGCGCCGAGAGCCAACAGCAGCCATCGGCGCCGGCGGCGCGTCGAGCCGGACGGCGCTTCAGCGACCCACGCGGCGACCCCTACAGCAACCGCAAGAGCGGTGTAAACAAAAAGCCTTGAAGGGGTGATGAGCCTGAAGATCGGCAGGTTTCTCAGCAGCTGGTAGGGCAGCGCGATCGTCTGCACGCCCGCGACATGCAGATGCGAGCCGAGCGCAGCAAGAAAGCTGGCTGCCGCAGCGACAACCAGGATTCTCGACAGCCGGCGCCGGCTGGTGCGGGCAGACCACAGGCCGAACGCGACAATGATCGGCAACGACAGATACCCGTCAGCTTCAGCAATGTTGTTTTCCTCAAAGCTTGCTGTGAGCTTTGCGAAAATGGCCGGACCCCCGTGGTTCGGTCCGGTCGTTGTGAGAGCTTCGATGACCCTGGAGAATGGGTCGAAGGAGCTATCGCATGTCG
>JAJYUP010000103.1 GCA_021792455.1 Actinomycetes bacterium
CGATTCCCATCCGGTCGGACAGCATGGCGAGCTCGTTGACGAGCGCGATGTTCACCGACCGGAAGATGTTCTCCAGGAGCTTCGTGAGCTCGGCGGCCTCGGGGGAGGACACAGGCACGACGCGATCGCATATGCGCGCGTACAGCTCCTCCGCCCGTTGGGCGCACGCGAGTGTGAGTCCTCCGACCACCTTCGGCGTGTTGCGAACGGTGAAATCACTGCGCCCAGGATCGACGCGCTCCGGGCTGTAGGCGAGGTTGAAGTCACGGCCGGCGACGAGTCCCGACTGTTCGAGCAGCGGCGCGACCCGCTCACGGGTCGTGCCAGGGTAGGTCGTGGACTCGAGCACTACGAGCTGCCCGTGCCTCAGCACCGCTGAGATCTGTGCCGATGCGTGAAGAAGTGGGGAGAGATCAGGCTCTCGGTTCTCCGTCAAAGGAGTTGGCACGCAGACGATGATTGCGTCTGCGCTCTCGAGCTGCGAGAACGACGTCGTCGCCTCTATGTGTGCATTGACCTCTGCGAGCACGAGATCAGAGACATCCTCGATGTATGAGGTGCCACTTCGCACCGATTGCACCCTTGCCGTGTCGAGGTCGACCCCAATCACCTCACAGCCGACTGACGCGAATGCGACGGCGAGGGGGAGCCCGACGTAGCCGAGCCCGATGATCCCGACGCTGCTGCTGTGAGGTGAGGTCATGTGGGGAGTATCGAAGCAGAACGATCCTGCGATCGACCTCGCCAAAATGCCAGTTGAAGCACGGAGTGCGCTCCTCACCCTGTACCTTTGCACGCATGCTCATCCGTCGTGAGATTGCGGCGCGAGATGATGGAAGTGGCCTGTGCGCGCATGGACTGACACGAGCTTTCGGCGGGCGTACCGTGCTCTGTGGTGCGAACATCGAGGTGGGGCGCGGTGTCCTGGCCGCGCTGGAAGGTCCAAACGGCGCGGGCAAGACCACGATGCTGAGAATCTTCGCGACGCTCGTCTCTCCACAGAGCGGACGCGCGACCGTCGACGGATTCGATGTGACTCGCAGCGGCGCGCGTGTGCGCGAGCGCATAGGCGTCGCCTTCGTGAACGAGCGCAGTCTCTACTGGCGTCTGAGCGGCCGCGAGAACCTGATGGTGTTCGCGAGGATGAGGGGCCTGGGCAAGCGGGCTGCGGCAAGAGAGGTCGACGAGCTTCTGGAAGAGCTCGACCTGACGCGCTTTGCTGCGAGCTGGGTCAGCGATCTCTCCGCAGGGCAGCGCCAGCGGCTCGTCGTTGCGCGTGCGAGTCTCGGCGAGCCCAGCTGCATGCTGGTCGACGAGCCGCTGCGGGGTCTCGATGAAGCCGCAACAGCGATGGTTGTGACTTTGCTGGCGAGCCGCGCGCGCGCAGGCGCTGCGGTGCTCGTCGCGACCCCGAAGCTCGAGGAGCTGCAGGGATACGCTGACGTCTGCTACCGGTTGTGGGACGGGTCAGTCGAGCCCTGGCCAGTTGGGGAGGAGCCGACCGGAGACGTCCGAGAGCGTGAGCAGATGGAGATGCTTGCGCAGTGAGCTGTGCGGCGTGCGTGCTGTCAGGCGTGCCTGAGATCTCGAGCTCGAGTGAGATCTCGAGCTCGAGGATGAGGCGCACGCGCGAGAGATGAGGCCCAGGTGCGAGGTCGGCAGTCAGGGGTGAGACGGACGTTGGCGACAGTTCGCATCTTCGCGCTGCGAGACCTGCGCATCGCGTTCACCTACAGGCTGAGCTTCGTGCTCGGTCTGGCGAGCGCCTTCTTTTCGATTCTCACCTTCTTCTTCATCACGCGCGTCGTGGGTCACGACTCTGCCGTCGGTTCGCCAGGCGAGTACTTCCGCTTCATGGTGGTGGGGATCGCTGCGACGAACATTCTGCGAGCGGCGGTGGTCGCGGCAGCGGGCAACGCCCGCAGCGACCAGGTGCAGGGAACGCTCGAGATCCTCGCGACGCAGCCGATCTCGCCGATCGCGCTCGCGCTCGGCTGGTCTGCGCTCCCTGTCGCCGAGGCCGTGATCGAGGGCTTCCTGATGCTCGCGATCGCGGTGCCGCTCGGGTTCTCCGCCGCCGGCGCCGACTGGGCCTCTGTCCTGCTCGTGCTGGGCGCGGCGAGCGCGCTGTTTCTCGCCGTGGGCTTCATCGGCGCCGCGCTCGTACTCGCGATCCAGCAGGGGGCAGGCGTGATGGGAATGGTGGTCGGCGTGATGGCGCTCACCGGCGGGACGCTGTTTCCGACCTCTGTGCTGCCCGCGTCTCTCCGGCCGTTGACGACGATCTCTCCCTTGACCTACGCGTTGCGGGCGATGCGCGGCGCAATGCTCGACGGCAAGGGGCCCTTGGTCCTGCTGGGCGGCGATCTCGGCGTGATGCTGATCTACGCGGCGGCCGCGCTCGCTGTGGCGGTGATCGCTCTGAGGTCGTCCCTGCACTTCGCGCGCCTGCGCGGCACGCTCTCCCGCTTCTGATCTGTCCGAAGGCTGAGGTGAACCCTGAGGCCACTCGCCTGCGCCTCGGTCGCCTGGCGAGCCGATTGTCATCGTCGCGCGGAAAGGACGCGCGCACGCCACCACTCGCCGGCGCCCAGCCGGCGAGCCACCCAAACAGACACTTGGCTGCACTCCTGCCCGCCGGCCTCAGCGCCCCTGCCGCGTGAGGCCCCTGCCGCTCGTCTTCGAGCTGGGGCAGCGCCGGATGCGCATGCGAGCCGACGCGATGCGGATGATCTGATGAGGCCGTTCTGCCGGCGCGCGCCGCACAGCGGGTGTGGATTGGAGCGCGACGACCCGGACGTGCCCGCCGTGAAACGGGGGCAGGACCGACGAGGAGGTCAGTTGGGGCCGCATCGAGCGATCGTCTGGTGCAGCATCGCTGCAGATTCGGCGAGCGCCCCGACCTCGTGCGGGCGGCCTACACATATCATCGGCAGCGCGAAGAGGTCGAGCAGCGCGGCGTTGGCGTGACGGGTGCGCTTGGCGACGCGCAGCGCGAAGGCGCCGAGCAGGATTGCCACCCGCCGATCGAGCGAGACGGCCTTCGCAGAGACCCGCGAGGCCCATTCGAGGCAGACGAAGCCGCCGAGCGGCACCTCAGGGGGAACGGATCCGACGGCGAGCCGCCAGCGCTCACGGGTGCCGACAACGCCGATGCTCTCTCCTGCGCCGAGCGCTGCGGCAGTGGCCTGCCGCAGGTCGACGCAGCGCGGGCCCGCAAGTGCAAGGCGCTCGCCGTTGACGATGAGCACATCGTCTGTGAGCACCGGCGCGCCAGCGAGGGCAAGTGCCGCGAGCATGGAGCTCTTGCCGGCGTGACGGGGCCCAAGCACGCCCCATGCGCGGCCCTCGACGAGGAAGGCGCCAGCGTGAAAGCTCTGCTCGCCTCGCCAATGCGCGGCGACGATCGCTGTGGTGCCAAGCCGCGGCTGCAGGAGCTCCGCGACGCTCGGCTGGTGCGGCAGATGCAGCGAGGAGATCCGAGAACCGCGTGCGATCTCAACCCACCCCGCCGGCTCGCAGAGCAGGCGCGCATGCGCCTCCTGCACGAACTCAGACGGTCTTCCTGCGCCGGTGGTGACCGTGAGCTGCCAATCCTCCCAGTGTGACGGGGCGTCGACGAGCAGGGCGCTCGCGCCTGCGAGCGCAGGCAGGCACAGCCCGTAGGCGCCCTGCCTGGAGGTGGCGGGTCGAGCGCGGCTGTCCATCGAACATTTGTCCCTTTACGCCGCCTCGCATAAAGGTGCGAATGCGCGCGGTACAGTGTGGGAGGGACACGACCATCCGAATCGAATGGCCGGAGGGACGGGATGCACAGCAGGGCGCAGCTCGGTCACGGCAGCAGCTCCCTTCGCGACGCAGGCGCGGGGACGGGGGAAGGCGTGCCTCGCGAGTCTCCGGGTGTGCCTGGAGCGCCGCGTGCCGGCACGTCCGCCGCAGCCTCGGCGGACGGCGCGCAGGCCGTTGGCGGCGCGAATGAGGCACAGCGCGGACGACGGGCCGACAGTGGGGAGCCAGCGGTTGGCGCGCACGCCGTTGACAGCGGGGTGAGCGCGAGCAGCGGTGGCCCGATCTCCGACCGACAGGTGGTGATGACCAGCGGGCCCGCTCACGGCCGGGATGCGGTCGACAGCGGCGAGTGGACGCTCTCCGTGTGGCGGTTTCGGCTGCTGCGAGCAATGGCTGATGTGGTCGCTGAGCGCGGTCTGCGCAAGGCGAGCGTCGCCGAGGTGACGAGACGTGCCTCGGTGTCGCATCACGTGTTCTTGGATCTGTTCGGCGGCTTCGACGGATGCATGCAGGCGCTGCTCGATTGGACGCTCGAGCGTGTCTCAGGATTGATCTGGGAAGCGGCGCGCCGGGAGTCCTGCTGGCAGGATGGGGTTCTCGCCGGGATCGAGACGGCTCTCGTCTTCCTGGAATCAGAACCGGCGCTCGCTCGCGCGTGCCTGCTCGAGGTGGTCGCGTCCTCCGCTGAGGAGCGGGCGAGGCGCACAAAGCTGTTCAACGACCTCGCCGCCCTGATCGACACGGCGCGCGCGCACCTCTCACTCGAGCGCCAGCCGCCAGACCTCACCGCCGAAGCGGCGCTGATGTCAGTCCTCGGCATCCTGCGCCGCCGGCTGCTCGACGGCGAGGTGCCGCCGTTCGTCGCTCTGCTCGGCCAGCTGACAGAGGCGATCGTGCTGCCCTACTTCGGGCCGACGGCGGCGAGCAGGGCGGCGAGGCGCGGCGACGAGCGCGCGACGATGCTCCTGCGCCTGCACTCCGCAGATGCGTCTCACCCGCCGATCCCCGCGATGCTGCGCCATGCAAGCGCGCACAGGCTGCGGGCGTGCCTGATCTACCTCGCCGAGCACCCAGGCGCGAGCAACAAGGCGGTGGCGAGTGCGATCGGCATCTCTCACCTCGGCCAGGCCTCGACGCTCCTCGCCCGCCTGTACGACGCGAAGCTCCTCGTGAAGCGCCCTGGGGGTGCGGGGCGACCGAACTCCTGGTCGCTGTCGAGCTACGGCGTGGAGGTCTCCCGCGCACTCATGGCGTGATTCACCTCGATGGATCACAAACCGCATTTTGCGTGAATCAGTCATATGACTGCCTGAGCACACGTTCAACTTACATCTTGCGCGGCATGCATGGGGTCCCTATCCTGTGCCCCACATCGACTCCTCGGTGAAAGCATATCGTCTTCAGTGCGGCGAGCGCAGCGCGGAGATGAGGCATTCCCGGCGATGATCAGGGATGAGACAGCATAGGGGACGATCGAGATGAGTGAATCGGCAAGAGCGCTGGCGTGCACGCGGCTGCGAGGCGCACGATGAAGCGACTGGCACTCGTCACAGACAATCCCTTGATCGTCGCTCCAATTCGCAGAAGCCTCGACGAGGCGACGTTCACGTTTCTCGGGTACCTGCCACTGCACAAGGCGACGGTGGAGAGGATCGAGGAGTGCGGTGCCGAAGTCGTGCTCGTGGATGAAGGGGACCGGCCGGAGCAGGCGATCGCGCTGACCCGCAGCATCGCAAGCGAGGTGAGGGGCGTCGTCGCTGTGCTGCTGACAGTGAAGATGGATGGTGAGTGGGTGCAGCGTGCGCTGGAGTCCGGCGTGGTGAGCGCCATCTCGAAGGCGATCTCTCCAGGCGCGCTCGCGACGCTGCTGCGAGAGGCCCTGAACGGCCACATCGTGCATTCGCCGGCGGCGATGAGGAAGCTGGGAGCAGCGAGCAGGCCGGCTGGCGTGGTGCCCTGCACTCTCACAGACCGCGAGCAGGAGGTCCTTCGGCTCGTTGCGGCGGGCGCGACCAACCAAGAGATCGCGCAGCAGCTCTGGATCACCCAGCAGACTGTGAAGTTCCATCTGGCGAACGTCTATCGGAAGCTGGAAGTGAGCAACCGCACAGCGGCGTGCCACTATGCGCACGTGAACGGCCTCGTGACTCGGGGAGAAGCGCTGCACGGCGCTCCATAGGGAAGCCTTCGTGGGGAAGCGGGGCGTCGAGGCTCGAGGGCGGCTGCCGAGGTGCGGGCTCTGCGAGGAGGGGGTTGGGGCCGGCCTGGGGAATGCGGGGGGAGGGGGGCGGCCCGGGGAGTGCGGGCTCCGCGGCCTTCAGGGGATCGTCTGCGAGTGCCCGCCTGCTTGTGAGGATGTCCGCGATAGGCGCTGGGGCGCTCAGGCGCTGAGCGACAGCTGCCCGACGAGCCCGTGAGGGTGCAGCCGCCCCTCCCGTGGGAGGGCTGGGGCGCTCAGGCGCTGAGCGATACCTGCCCGATGTCTACGCGCGCGCCCCGCCTGGCGAGCGAGGCGTCGACCGCCTCGATCGTGCGGATGACCTCGAGACCGAGCTGCGCGGAGGAGCGGGGCATGCTGCCCTCGATGATCGCGGAGCAGAAGTCGTCGAGCTCGCACGCAAGCGGCTCGACTGCGTCGACGTGAGGGCAGAGGATGTCACCTGTTCGGTATGTCATCCGGAACTCACCGAAGCTCGTCGGATCGCGAAGCGCAGCGCCAGAGTCGAATATGCGCACCGGCTCGGTCGCAGTGTCGTCGTAGACGATCATCTTGCGCGAGCCGACGATCGTCGTCCGCCGGAGCTTGCTGGGGGCGAGCCATGACAGCTCGGCATGGGCGACGGCGCCAGAGGCGTACTCGAGATCGACGAAGGCGACATCCGGAACCGTCGGAAGGATGCAGCTGCGCGCGAGTGCGCTGACAGACGCCGGCGTCTCGTCGAGCCAGTAGCGGAGAATTGAGAAGTCGTGCGGTCCGAGGTCCCACGCGACGCTGACATCCTGCTGGTGGAGGCCAAGGTTGACGCGGCTCGAGGATATGAAGTAGACCTCGCCGAGATCGCCGCTTTCGATGAAGGATCGGATCAGCGTCACCGGCGGGCTGTAGAGGAAGGTGTGCCCTGGCATGAGCACGAGCTTTGCATGCGTGGCGAGCTCGATGAGCGCTGCAGCCTCCTCGCTCGACGCGGCGAGCGGCTTCTCGATGAAGACGTGCTTGCCCGCCCTCAAGGCCGCGGCGGCGAGGTCGTGATGCGTGGAGATCGGCGTCGCGATGATGAGCGCATCGATCGCGGGATCGGCGAGCACGTGCTCGCAGCTCGAGGTGAGCGCGGTCGCGGGGAAACGGCGGCGGATCGCCTCTCGGCGCTCCTGTCGCAGGTCGCACCCCCACACGGCCGCAACCTGGGGAAGCTCATACAGGTTCCTGACGAGATTCGGTCCCCAGTAGCCGAGACCAACGACAGCGACCGTGAGGCCGGACGCACCCGCAGCGCAGGCACCCGCAGCGGCGGCACCCGGAGCGGTGGCACTCGCAGCGCAGGCAGCCGCGGCGGAGGCACCCGGAGCGGTGGCACTCGCAGCGCAGGCAGCCGCGGCGGAGACAGCCGCGGGTGTGCCGTCCGGCGCGCTCTCGGCAGCCGCGTGGACGCTCATGCGGTCGATGTCCTCTGGCGCAGCATCTGCAGCGGAGTGCGCAGCAGCAGGCGAAGATCGAGTCCGAGCGACCATCCGAGAACGTAGGCGACGTCCATGTCGAGCGACTCTCCGTAGGTCGAGTTCGCTCTCGCGGCCACCTGCCACAGGCCTGTGATGCCCTGTGGCACTTCGAAGCGCACGAGATGGTGTGGCGCGAAGCAGTCGACCTCGTAGGGGATGCAGGGTCGCGGCCCAACGAGCGACATCTCACCTCGAACCACGTTCAGCAGCTGGGGAAGCTCGTCGAGGCTCGTTCGCCGCAGCCAGCGCCCGCACGGTGTCACGGCATCGCCGCGGTCGAGCTTGTACAGCCCGCCGGCCTCAGCGACAGCGTGAGGCGAGCTCGTGCGCTCGATGTAGGCGCGGTGCTGGGCGTCATCCGTGCCGACCTTCATCGTACGGAACTTCAAGACGGTGAAGTGCCTCATCCGAGCGCCGACGCGCACCTGCCGAAAGAGGATCGGGCCCGGGGAGTCACGACGGATGCGGATCGCTATGTAGGCGAGGAGCGGCGCGAGAACGAGAAGGGCGAAGCTTGCGCCGACGAGGTCGATCAGCCGCTTCACCCTGCAGGCAAGCCAGCTGCGGCGTGCAGCCGGCAGCCCGAGCAGCGGCATGCCTTCGATCCAATGGACGTTCGCGTGGAGGCTCGCGAGCTCGAACATCCGCGGAACGAGGTCGATCTGGACGGCGAGTGCGCGGAGCACCCGCAACAGCGAAAGCAGGTCAGTCTCCGATTCGTTGGAGAATGCGATCACGACGCGCTCGACGTCGAGGCGCTGCACGATCTCCGGCAGCTGCTCCGGCGCCCCGAGGACGGTGAGATGTTCAGGCAAGTCGACACGGCGCGGCTTGGGATGCCGATCGACGAAGCCGACGAGATTGACGCCATACTCCGGGTGCCTGATGATCTTGCGGGCAATCCGCTGGCCGATGTCGCCGGCGCCGACGACGACGGCGTTCTGCTCGTAGGAGCGGCTGCGCTTGCACGCCTGCCGCGCGAGGAATCGAAGAAGCGGCACGAGGCAGGCCGCCGCGATCAGGAACAGGGCAAGTCCGTAGAAGTGAGGCGCGGGACGCCCGAGCAGCCAGGATCCCGCAAGAAGCACGAGGATGCCGAGCGCGACGAGCTCGACCACCTGCACGATGTCGTCTGTGGTCGAGTGATCCGCGCGCTCGCTGTCACGGCGATAGAGCCCATGAACGTTTGCCAAGAAAATCCAGCACGCGAGCATGAGCACGAAGACTCCGAGCTCGCGCGCGGATCCGAATGCACCATGGCCGCCTCGCATCACGGTCGCGAATGCATAAGCGCAGGTGAGGCCGAGGACGTCGGCGAGGATGAGTGCACGGGGGACGATCCATCGCCGGTGTTGCCTGTGGGTACGCGCAGCGAGCGAGCGCGTGTGCTCGTCGATCGCGGAGTACGGGTCGCCGCCCATGGATCGCTCGCTGTCGAGGCCGGCGTTGACCTCCAGATCGTGGCGGGTGCGGCGTGAGCGATACGCTTCAAGCGATGTCACGAGGTGCATCGCTTCGGAGGATGCACGAACGGCACAGCCCTCACCAGGCCAGGGTTTCAACACTGACCGAACACTGACCCCGAGTCGGGGCG
>JAJYUP010000104.1 GCA_021792455.1 Actinomycetes bacterium
CCAGCGCGTGCAGACGCTCGACGAACTCCCCCTCCGCGTTGCTTTGGAAGAACCGGGTGCGCATGCCCAGCTGCTGCGCAAAGCCGCCGATCCGCCGCTCGAGCTCGAGCAGGCTCAGCCCACCGTAATGGGCCGGCTCGCGCCGGTGAAGAACGTTCAGATTCACCCCGTGCATCACCTCGACCCGCCAGCCGGGCAGCTGCACGCTCATCGTCGGAGCTCCTCCACCGCCGCGAGCACCTCTCCGCGCTCGAGATGATGACCTGCCTCCACCTGCCCAGGCGCTCGCACGAGAACGAACGGCACAGATGCGCCGCGCATCCGCTTCTTGTCACGCTCCGTCGCCGCCACGATCTGCGCCGCGCTCAGCTGCCCGATGTCGGTCGGGAGGCCTCGCCGCTCGAGCGCCGCCAGCAGCCACTGCCGCAGCTCGGCAGCACCAGAGAGGCGCAGTGCCGCGAGCAGTCCGAGCCCAACCGCCTCGCCGTGGAGGTAGCGCTCATAGCCTGTGACGGTCTCGATCGCGTGCCCGATCGTGTGTCCCAGGTTGAGAGCCTGCCGCGCCCCGGCGTCGCGCTCGTCAGCCGCGACCACCTCGAGCTTCGCGCGCGCACAGGAGAGGATCATCTCGACATCGACCGGCTCCTCGCTGCGTACCTTCTCCCACAGCCGCCCCCCCGCGATCAACGCGGTCTTTGCGACCTCCACCCACCCTGCGGCGAGCTCACGCTCTGGCAGCGTCTCGAGGACACTCGGGTCGACGATCACCGCCGCCGGCTGGTGGTAGGCGCCGATGTAGTTCTTGCCCTCGGGCAGGTCTACGCCCGTCTTGCCCCCATACGCGGAGTCGACCTGGGCGACGAGGGTGCTCGGCACCTGCACGCAGCTGACCCCCCGCTGGTAGGTCGCGGCGCAGAACCCTGCGAGATCTCCGACGACCCCGCCGCCGAGCGCGATCAGCTCGTCGGACCGGGTCATCCCCGCGCGGGCGAGCGCGCTGCTCACGCGCTCGACCGTCTCGAGCGTCTTGTGGCTCTCGCCTGCAGGGAACGTGATCAGCTGCTGCACGAGGGCAAAGCGGGAGCCGTAGATCGCCGCCACGTTCTCGTCGCTGACGCAGAACCGCTGGCAGCCCGCATCCGCGACGGGCCAGGCCCGCTCAGCTGCGCAGCCGCCCTCGCCGCCGGCTGTCACCAGGCCCTCTCCGATCAGCACGGGATAGCTGCCCGAGGGCGCTGTCGCCCACAGCATCTTCGTGCCGTCCGGCGCGCGGGAGAGTGCTGCCAGGCCCTGCATCGCCTCGACGCAGACCTCTGGCGAGACGGCTGGCAGGATCGCGTCCGCAAGCTGCTCATAGATCGCTGCGCGCTGCCTGTGAAGCTCATCGAAGCTCTCCTTCTCCTGGGCGAGCGGACGCGCGTCTGACTGCGAGCGCGCGCGTGTCCAGGCGCTCTCTGGGTCGACGTCGAGCAGGACGACGAGATATCGCTCGAGCGCATCGCGCACCGCCCGCGAGAGCACGCTGCCGCCGCCGAGCGAGACGATCGACTGATCGGGGCAGCCCGTGAGCAGCTCGAGCACGACCTGCTCCTCGACCTCCCTGAAGCGAGCCTCCCCCGCCTCCTCGAACTCCGCGGCGATCGGGTGCCCCAGGCGCGCCTCGACCTGCTCGTCGCTGTCATACCAGGGAAGGCTCAGCTCAGCGGCCAGCGCCCTTCCGGCCGTCGTCTTGCCAGCGCCCATGAACCCGATCAGTGCAAGGCCGCGCCAGGGCGACCATGGCGTGCGCCGCTCCGGCAGCGCGGGTGCGCCGGTGCTCACCCGCTCGCGGTCCTCCTCTGCCTGCTTCACATCCATCCAAGCTACCGGGCCCATCTGATCCGCGTCTCGTAGCAAGAGACCGCTTCGCGCACGTCGTCGATGTGATCCCCGCCGAACTTGCGCCGGTAGGCGTCTGCCAGCACGTAGCTGATCATCGCCTCGGCGACCACCCCGGCGGCGGGGACGGTGCATGAGTCGGTCCGCTCGCGCAGCGCCTGGGCGGGCTTCAGCGTCTCGATATCCACTGAGCGCAGCGGCTGGGTCAAGGTCGGCAGCGGCTTCATCGCGCCGAGCACGATCAGGGGCTCGCCGGTGCTCATGCCACCCTCCAGCCCGCCGGCGCGGTTGGTCTGCCGATGGAAGCCGCGCTGCTCGCTGTAGAAGATCTCGTCGTGGGCCTTCGAGCCTGGCAGGCCCGCGATCTGGAAGGCGTCGCCGATCGTCGCGCCCTTCACCGCTTGAATCGAGCAGATCGCCATCGCGATGCGCCCGTCCAGGCGCTGCTCCCAGGAGGTGTGGGAGCCGAGGCCGGGCGTCAGCCCGAAGGCGCGCACCTCGAAGACGCCGCCGAGAGACTCGTTGCGCTTGCGCAGCGTGTCGATCTCGGCGACCATCGCCTTGCTCGTTGCCTCATCCAGGCATCGCACCGGCGAGTCGTCCACCGCGTCGAAGTCGGCGAGGCGAAGCTCTGTGCTGGGGCCGAAGGGCGCCTTCACGGAGGCGATCTGGATCACGTGGGAGCGGACCTCGACCCCGAGCGCTGAGAGAAACGCCCTGCAGATCGCGCCGCCGGCCACTCTCGCGGCTGTCTCCCGCGCGGATGCGCGCTCGAGGATGTCCCTCACGTCGCTCAGCTTGTACTTCCAGGTGCCGACGAGGTCGGCGTGGCCGGGACGCGGCAGATGCACCTCGGCGACCTCCTCCCCCACAGGCGTCGGGCTCATGCGCTCCTGCCAGTTTTCGTAGTCCTGGTTGCGGACGCTCAGAGCGACCGGACCGCCAAGCGTGCGGCCGTGGCGGACGCCGCCGACGATCTCGGCTTTGTCGCTCTCGATCTTCATCCTGCCGCCCCTGCCATGGCCGAGCTGCCGGCGGGCAAGGTCGGCGTCGATGCGCGCGAGATCGATCGCAAGCCCCGCCGGCAGCCCCTCCAGGATGCATGTCAGCTGCGGGCCATGGGACTCCCCTGCGGTTGTGAGCGTCAACTCCATTCGCGCTCAGCTTATTCGGGATCGCCTCACGCGCGGCCCTGGACTGCGCGATCGCCTGAGCGCTGCACCCTCGCGCGCACGCCGCAGCCGCGGGCTTGGGTTCCCACGCCACCCAACCGGCGGCCGCACCCTCGCGCGCACGCCGCAGCCATGCTGCCGGCTTGCCAGGCGCAGCAGATTCCCTCTCAGGCGGAGAAGGAGATCCCTTCGGGGATCGTCAGGCGCATCGCTTCGAAGATCCGCTGCCCCTCGCTCCCAGCGGAGCTCGCATGCGCGAGCGCTGCGCCTGCGCTCACCGTGCGCTTCACGATCGAATCGAGGCTCAGCCGATAGGCGAGCACTTCCCCGTCTGTCTGCAGGTACTGCATTTCCTCGGAGTGCTTCGGTTCGAGGGCGATCATCTCGCAGTTGTCAGGCCCAGGCAGGCACTTCGCCTCGCCGTGGAGGATCGGCGCCACCAGCAGCATGAACACCGCACTGCGTCCGTCTTCGCTGACGCCGAGATACTCGAACAGGGGCTCGCCGCCGCTTGGCAGAGGCCTCAGACGCTGCGTGATCCCGCCGAGCCGGAGCATCGCACCGACTGGCGCACCGCTCGCAGAGAGCAGCTGCCAGGTCGCGTTCACCTCGTAGACGACAGCCTTCGAGTGGGCGCCCTCCGATTTCGAGCCCGTGCCGCTGCTGCCGCTCCCAGTCTGCGTGCCGCTCGATGATGTTCCTGAGACGCCCCCAGAGCCGCTCCCGCTCGGGGCGCCCGCGGTGCCGGAAGCCACCGAGCCTGATGATCCAGTGGCAGCTGATGAGCCTGCGGTGCCCGCTGAGCTGGAGGAGCTCGAGGAGGCCGATGAGCCCGAGGAGCTCGAGGAGCTCGAGGAGCTCGAGGAGCTCGAGGAGGCCGATGAGCCCGAGGAGGCTGCGGAGGCTGAGGAGCCTGGCAGCGCCGCGAACGGGTTGTGGACCGCGCCGCCGTGCTGGTATCGCGCGCCGCTCGTCGTCTCGGCAAGCGCCGCGTTCGGGTTGGCCGGTGCCGCGCTCACCGTGGGTCCTTCTCCGCCGTGCCGGGCGAGCGGCGGCGGCACTGCTGCGGCCGCCTTCGGCTTCGCCGCAGAGCCCGCCAGCGCCGCATATGCGACGGCCGCGATCAGGGCCGCAGTCGCCACGGCAAGCAGCGGCAGCATCCTCCTGCTCAGCAGGTCGGACTTCATCGATCGGAGCAGCTCGGTCATGGTGCTGGCACCACCGCTGGGGCAGATGAGCTGCTCGAGGCCGTGCTCGGGCTCGCGGGCGCAGGCCCGCTTGGAGTCGCCCCTGCCGTCACGCTCTCTTTCGGCGGCAGCACGTAGGCAGTCGCCGAGATCGTGCCGGTCAGCTGAGTGCCGCTGCCGCTCAGCGACAGGCTGCTGATCGTCAAGAGCCGCCCGTTCACGTCGACCGCGCCGGAGGGCGAGCTCACCGTCAGGCCCTCTATGCCCTGCATCAGGTGGTACAGGTCGAAGAAGCTGCCGGAGAAGGTCAGTGAGAAGGGCAGCTGCTCGAAGCCGCTGCTCGTCGAACTGCCACCCGCGCTCGAGGAACCTGAGCTCGAGCCGCTGCCGCTCGAGGAGATCGTCTCGAAGCCGACGTGGGCATGACCGGCCAGGTGGTTGATCTGGTAGATGAGAGCGGGCACCTCCTCGTCGGCGGGAACCGCTTCGCCGAGGCTCACGATCGAGGCGTACGCCGCCGCGTACCTGCGCTCGTCCGCCTGCGACTGGGCCAGTCGCGCCTTCGCGCTGCGCAGAGTCGTCTCCGCGCTCTTCACGCTCGCCAGAAGGGAGGCCGCGTGCTTGCGCTCAGGCGATACGACCGCAAGCCACCCGATCACGAGGATCGCCACAGCGGCGGCGAGCACCAACACCAGCCGGTCGCGCCTGGTCATCTGCCCACCTCCGCTGCGCTGCCGCCGCTCTCGATCGGTTGCCTCATCTGCCCGCCTCCGCCGTGCTCCGCGCCGTCGGCGTCGGTTCCTTCGGTGCCGGCAGCGGTTCGTAGTTCACCTGCAGCGAGAAGGTGTCTGGGCAGGTGCTCGCGGTCGCGCTCGAGCTGCTCGCGCTCGCGCTCGTCTTCGAGCTCGCCGCCGCCGCGTCCGTTGAGCTGTGGAACAGCACTTCGCTCACCCCGTTCATCAGGCGCAGTCGGTCGATCGCCTCTGCCACTGCCGCCTGCCCTGTCGTGCAGGCGCTGATCGAGAAGGTCGGCGCGCTTCCTGGGGGGGTCGCTGAGGTCACCGGGCTGCTCGTGCTCGCCGCGCTGCCTGGTGCGCTCGCCGTCGAGGTGCTTGGGGCGGCCGGCGGCGCGGCGATCGTCCCGGAGACGCCGGTCAGCGAGACGTCTGACGGCAGCACGCGGCCCAGTTCGTGCATGGCGTGCGCCCAGTCGAAGCGCGTGTCTGCCAGCTGCCGCACGGCCTTCAGGCGTTCTTCGCGCAGAGCATCGAATCGCGTGTATGGGGCAAGCGCCGCCGTCTCCGCTTCCGCCCTGCGTGCTTCGCCGGCGAGCTTCGCCACCTCGCCTTCGCGGGAGGAGATCTCATTGCGTGCCATCCCGTAGAGCGCCGCCAAGCAGGCGATGCCGACGATCAGCGCAAGGGCGACGTAGGCGGCGCCGCCTGAGCGTCCCGCAAGGCCGCCCGCCCCTCGGCGCTGCTCCTCTGGGATCAGGTTCACCGCCCTCATGCGGGCACCTCCTCGACTGCGAGCCCCGCCGCGATCGCCAACCGCTCCGCGCTGACCCCGTGCAGGCTCCCACCCGCGCCGATCGCGACGGTGCGGCGCTCCACTGGATGGCCGAGCTCCGCCTGAAGCGCGGCGGTGAACCCTCGGATCTCGGTCGCAGGACCGCTCACCACGATCGTCTCCACTGCACCGCCGCCGTCCTGGGCGCGGTGGTAGTCGACGGAGTTGCGAACCTCACCGGCGATCTCGCGCACGCCTGCCGCAAGCAGCAGGCGCGCCTCCCGCTCGGTGCCCTCGAGCTCGGCGCCCGTGCTCGTCTCCCCGTCTGTCTGGGCGGTCAGGTCGATCCTCGTGAGCCGATCGCGCGCTTCCGCCAGCGGCATCGACAGGCGCTCCGACAGCTGCACCGCCGTCGCCTCCAGGCCCCAGGCCACCGTTCTCGTGAACCGGCAGACCAAGCCCTCCGCGATCGCGAGGTTCGTCAGGCCTCCAACGTTCAGGTAGAGGGTGCGCCCCCCACCTTCGACTGCTCCGTCGCCCTCAGCCTCACCCCCGCCCCTGTACAGCGCTCGTATCATCGCGAACGCGGAGAGGTCGACGCCGGCTGGGCGCAGGCCCGCCGCGCCCACCGCGCTCACGAGCGAGGAGACCATCTCGCTCTGCGCCGCCGCAACCACGACCCGCTGACGCTTGCCGGAGGGCGTCTCCACGACCCCGAGGGGCTGGAAGTCCAGTACGGCGGAAGACAGGGGCATCGGGATGTGATCCTGCGCCTGGAAGCGCACGGCGGCGGCAAGCTCCCTGCCGTCTGTGATCGGCGGCAGGTCGAGCATCCGCACCACGGTGCGCTGGTTTGCCAGCCCTACGCGCACGCGCCTCGCGAAGCGCGCGTCGTCGAAGAGCTCCTTCAACGCCTTCGTCAGCTCGCTCGCCTCACCGACCTCGCCGTCGCGCATCACCCCGGCTGGCAGCGTGCGGCCGGCGGCGCGCCGCACCGACAGAGTGCCGTTCACGCTCGCTTCCACGGCGGCGAGATAGCCGGGTTGGATGTCGAGGCCGATCACGACGCGTCGGTCACCGCGCCCGCTCGTGCGGACCGCTCGCCTGACCTCCCGGCGCCCTCCCTTGGAAGCCGCGCCCTGGCCGTGCGCCGCGCCCTGGCCGTGCGCCGCACCGTGGCCCTGCGACGCACCGTGGCCCTGCGACGCGCCCTGGCCCCGCTCCTCTGCCCGCTCGCCGCCCTTCTTCAGGGCCGCCCGCAGGTCTTTCACGTCCATCTTCGCAAGCTGCGACAGGGAGGGCATCAGTGCAGGAAGGTCGTCGAGTACCAGTGGAGGATCTCGCTGCCGGCAAAGAGGGCGAGGACTGCGCCGAAGGCGAGGAAGGGCCCGAATGGAATCGCGGTCCTGCGGCCGTCCTTCACGCCTCTTCTCGCGATCACCACGCCGCCGACGAGCACCCCGCAGATCAGGGCGATCAGGATCGCTGGGATGACGGGCTTGCCGAGGAACAGGCCGATCATCGCCGCCAGCTTCACATCGCCCATGCCCATCCCGCCGGGGTGAGCCAGGGCAGCCAGCAGCAGCGCCCCTCCTGCACCTGCGCCTGCGATCAGACGGGTGGGCTCCCCCGCCGGGTCGAGCGCGCTGCCCAGGATCACCGCCAGCGCGCACCCTGGCAGCGTGATCGCGTTCGGCAGCCGCCTGTGCTCGAGGTCGATGAACGCCAGGGGCACCAGCAGCAGCACCATCGCCACGCCGAGCGCGATTCCTGCGGCTCCCGATCTGTCGGCCACCACCGCGGCGCACAGCCCTGCGGTGCCCGCCTCGATCAGCGGGTAGCGCGGCGAGATCGAAGCCCTGCAGTGGCGGCAGTGGCCGCGCAGCAGCAGGTAGGAGAGAACTGGGATGTTGTCGTAGGGCTTTATCGGCGTCGAGCAGGAGACGCAGCGCGAAGAGGGCGCAACGATCGACAGCCGCCGCGGCACCCGGTGGGTCACCACGTTCAGGAAGGAGCCGATCATCGCTCCGAGGACTCCTGCGAAGGCTGTCTCCATGCCCTCCTCATCGACCGGCGGCGAGGCTCACTTGAGGGTTTTTGAGAACTTCATGCGGACGGCCGGCCGGCCGTCCGTGGATCGGCGTGCGCTGTGTGCTCATCAAGCGTCTCGGAGCACACGACGCTCACACGCGAAAGGGGGCGCCGAGCTCGGCGCCCCCTTCTCACATCCAGATCGGACGCGCATCGGGCTTTCACCCAAGCGCTCAGATCAGGCTGTCGCTCCTACCAGAGGTCGTTGACGCAGCCGCCTTTCGGCGCTCCCCCGTGCGCGGTGCACGTGCGACTGATTTCGCCTTCTTTCGTGTCTTCGATCGTGAAGGTGTCTTCGGTCTGGGGCGATTCCGCGGTCAGCTTGAAGCCTTTGCCGCTTTCGAGTGACTTCGCTTCGACGAGGCAGGCATTAGTGCCGTTGCCGACAGATTTGCACTCACCTTTGCCCACATTTTCTTCTTTCGCTGCGACGGGAATGTTGCTTTCGTACTTGTGGATTTCCGCAAGGCTCACTTCCGTGTAGCTGCCTTCGTGGTCGGTGGCGATCGTCTGGGCCTCGGTTTCGGCGTTCTTCACCAGAGACTTCGCAGAGGCGTCGTTCGCCTTGCTCGTCTGGTTCAGGAAGGTCGGGATCGCGATCGCGGCGAGGATGCCGATGATCAGGATCACGACCAGCAGTTCGATCAGCGTGAAGCCACGCTCATCGGATGCGCGCTGGCGCAGTCGCTGCAGCATTGCTCATTCACTCCTTCATCGTTGCTTTGCGCCAGCAGTCAGCTCACCGCCCTGCGGCGGTGCTCCCCCGGTTGGGTGAATCAGATCCCCTGCGAGAGGCGCCGGCTTTGCAACGCGTCGATCAGACGCTCTGCCCTGAGCCTTGCGCTGGCATGTTTCGACAGCGCGTTCATCGGCAGCTTCTGTGGTGACTTTAATGCTGGAGGCTTCTCTGGACGCTCTGTCAGCGCTCGGGGGCAGGCGAGCCGTGCTCGGCGCCCTCCGCCTGTGCCTGCGCCTCCAGCCAGCGCGCCTGCGCGTCGATGCCCTGCATGCGCCGCCCGCTGCCTTCGCACCACGGGCAGGGCAGC
>JAJYUP010000016.1 GCA_021792455.1 Actinomycetes bacterium
GCGGGCACCTCGAACTCGATGCCCGCCGGAGCTCGGATCGGCACCGGGTGCGAGTATCCGACCGCGAGCTCGAGATCCCTGCCCTTCAGCTGCGCCCTGTATCCGACGCCCTGGATCTCGAGACGCTTCTCGAAACCGGCGGTGACACCGAGCACCATGTTTGCGACAAGCGATCTGACGAGGCCGTGCAGCGCGCGGTGCTCGCCCCGATCGGTTGGCCGTCGGACGAGGATCTGTTCGCCCTCCTGGACGATCTCGATGTCACGTGGCACGCGCTCAGAGAGCTCGCCCATCGGGCCCTTGACGATCACCGACTCGGGCTCGATTGCAACGGTCACGCCCGCAGGTATCTGGACCGGCTGTCTTCCGATTCTCGACATCGCCTACCAGACCTGCGCAAGCACCTCGCCGCCGACGCCGGCAGTGCGCGCGTCGTGGCCGGTCATCACGCCGTTCGAGGTGGATACGATCGCTGTGCCCATGCCGCCAAGGACCTTCGGGATGCTCTTCGCATCGACATAGGTCCTTCGACCCGGCCGCGAGACCCGCTTCAGCCCTGAGATCGCAGAGCGGCGCTCATCCGTGTACTTGAGACGGATCTCGATCACCTCGCCGAACCCGCCATCGCGGCGTGGATGCACCGAGAAGGACTCTATGTAGCCCTGCTCGACGAGTATCCTCGCGAGCTCCGCCTTCAACTTCGAAGCTGGAATCTCCACCGACTCGTGGGCAGCGTGGATCGCGTTGCGCATGCGCGTGAGGAAGTCGGCTATGGGGTCGGTCATCGGCATTGTTCGTGGTGACAGCTGGGGTTGATGGTTGCGGTGCGTGGGGTTGTTCGAGCGTGAAGTGTGCTGACTGATTGATCGTCTCAGGAGAAGCGGAGCTGCAGTCGCAGAAATGGCCTGCTCGCCTCTCTACCAGGAGGACTTCGTCATTCCTGGAATCTGGCCGTTGTGGGCGAGCTCACGAAGGCAGATGCGACAGAGGCCAAACTTGCGGTAGACGGCGCGCGGGCGTCCGCAGCGCGTGCACCGAGTATACGCACGGGTCTTGAACTTCGGCGCGCGCGTCTGCTTGACTCGAAGCGATGTCTTTGCCATCTAGCTCTCGCTCTCCTTCTCGTCCGTGACCTCATCGAAACCAGCGGGCCTGCCGCCGCGCGCGAACGGCAGCCCCAGCCCGTAGAGAAGAGCGAACGCCTCGCGGTCCGTCTTCGCGCTCGTCGTGATCGTGATGTCGAGCCCACGCACCTGGTCTATCGAGTCGTAGTCGATCTCAGGGAAGATGATCTGCTCGCGAACGCCCATCGAATAGTTTCCGCGCCCGTCGAAAGAGCGCGGGTTCAGCCCCCTGAAGTCCCTTATCCGTGGGATCGCGATCGAGGTGAGCCTGTCGAGGAACTCATAGCTTCGCTCACCGCGCAAGGTCACCGAGACGCCCACTGGCATGCCCTCCCGCAGCTTGAAGGCGGCGATCGACTTGCGAGCGCGACGTACGCTTGGCTGCTGCCCTGCAATCGTCGCGAGTTGGTCTTGAGCAGACTTCAGCGCCTTGCTGTCCTGCTTTGCGTCGCCTACTCCCATGTTGAGGACGATCTTCTCTATCTTCGGCACCTGCATCACCGTCGCATAGCCGAACCTCGATGCGAGCCGCGGGCGAACCTCTTCGAGGTAGCGCCTCCGCAGACGCGACGGCGTCGTCTTCGCGCTCATCAGTCGATCCTCGTGCCCGATCTTCTCGCGATGCGGAACCGCCTGCCGCCCTCGAGCTCAGAGCCGATCCGGGTCGGCTTGCCGTCCTTCGGGTCGAGCACCATCACGTTCGAGACGTGGATCGGCCCCTCCCGCTCGATCACTCCGCCGATCGCCCTTTCGCCCTGACCGTCGCGAACCTGCTGGGGGCGCATGTGACGCTTCACCATGTTCAGCCCCTCGACGTAGACGCGCTCCCCTCGACGATCGACCCTCAGGACCTTGCCGCGCTTGCCGCGGTCCTTGCCCGCGATCACCTCGACCTCGTCGCCAGAGCGAACGTTCAGCTTCGAAGGAGATCTCTTCACCTGAGCGCCTGATGCCATCAGATCACCTCCGGTGCGAGCGAGACGATCTTCATGAAATTGCGGTCGCGCAGTTCTCGCGCCACGGGGCCGAACACGCGTGTGCCACGTGGATTGTTCTGATCGTCGATGAGCACGGCGGCGTTGTCGTCGAACGCTGTGTAAGTGCCGTCCTCACGGCCGAATGGCTTCTTCGTGCGTACGATGACCGCGGTGACGACATCGCCCTTTTTCACGGAGCCGTGTGGGCTCGCCTGCTTCACAGTCGCCGTGATGACGTCGCCGACATGCGCGTAGCGTCTCCGGGAGCCGCCCTTCACCCGGATGCAGAGGATCTCGCGGGCGCCAGTGTTGTCGGCAACCCTCAGCCTCGTCTCGTTCTGAATCATCGACGGCCCTCCTTTCGCACGCCGATCCACGCAGGCGCACCTGCCCGCGGCCGGCACAGGCGCAGCTGAGCTCTCATTGAGCACGCTCCAGCACGTCGATCAGCCGCCAGCGCTTCGTCCGCGACATCGGTCTGCTCTCGACGAGCCGCACGAGATCGCCCTCGCGCGCCTCGTTGCCCTCGTCGTGGGCGTGCAGCGTAGTCGAGCTGCGGACGATCTTCTCATAGCGCCTGTGCTGGCGGGCGACATCGATCCTCACCGTGATCATCTTGTCCGTCTTGTCTGAGACGACGATTCCCTGGCGCTCCTTTCGAGCTCCCCGCTTCGGCGCATGCACCGAGGCAAGCTCAGGCACGCCAGCTGACGGCTGGCGCCGAGCGACGGCGCGCTCGCGTTCCCGGCGCCTGCGGGCCCTCCGCGCAACCGCCTTGCCCCGCCGCTGCTCGGCGCGCTTCGCGCGCCTCTCCTCTGGCGTGCCCGGAGGCGCAGCCCGCCCGGCCTTCGCTGCGCCGCGGCTTCGCGCTCGCTGAGCGAGCTCCCCCTGTGGTGGAGCCTGCGCCGCCGCACCCTCATCGGCCTCGCGCACCACCTCAGCTGATTTCTGCTCAGCTGCCGCGACCTCCGCTGGGGCATCAGTCGCCGCAGCCTGCTCCGCAGCCGCCCCCTCCGCCGCAGGCTGATTCGCGGGTGCCTCCTGCACGGAGGCCGCCTGCGTCTCATCGGTTTGTTCGCTTTCTGCCATCTGAATGTTCGACTTTCCTCTGCGAGATGATTGCTGAACCGCGACTCAGTGCACAGCGGAGCTCTGCATCCCACGCTCTTTGGCAAGCGTGAGAGCGCGTGCGAGATCTCTCCGGGCACGACGGATGCCGGCGGTGTCCTCGAGCTCACCCATCGCATTCGCAAAGCGCAGTCCGAGCAGGTCCCTGCGCGCCTTTGCGATGTGATCGGCGAGCTCGTCGTCGCCCATGTCGCGCATTTCCTTCGCCCGCATCAGATCAGTCCTCCCGCATGACGAACTTCGCCTTCACGGGCAGCTTGTTCGCTGCAAGGCGGATTGCGTCGCGCGCAAGCGGCTCTGGTACGCCTGCGAGCTCGAACATCACGCGCCCTGGCTTCACGACGGCGACCCACCCCTCCGGCGAGCCCTTGCCGGAGCCCATCCGCGTCTCTGCGGGCTTCTTCGTGACGGGCTTGTCTGGGTAGACGTTTATCCACACCTTGCCGCCACGCTTGATCTTCCTCGTCATCGCGATACGAGCAGCCTCGATCTGACGGTTCGTCAGCCACCCGTGCTCGAGAGACTTCAGGCCGTACTCGCCGAACTGGACCTTCACCTGGCCACGCGAGATTCCATCGCGTCGGCCGCGATGCTGCTTGCGATGCTTGACTCGCTTCGGAGAGAGCATCAGCGTCCCTGCCTCGGTCCGCCCTGCGGCCTGCGAGAGCCCTCGCCGCGCATCGCGCCACCACCGCCTGGCCCACCTCTGCCTGGGCGAGAAGACCTGCCCCGCCCGCCAGGGCCATCCCGTCTGCGTCCGCGTCCGTCGCGCCCCTCGCCGCGCTCCGCGCTCGGCGCGGCTGGCGCGCTGATGTCGGTGAGGTCTGCCCCGGTGTAGCCCTCAGGCATGATTTCGCCCTTGTTCATCCAGCACTTCACGCCGATGCGCCCAAACGTCGTCTTCGCCTCAGAGAAGCCGTAGTCGATGTCGGCGCGCAGCGTGTGAAGTGGCACCCTGCCATCTGCGTAGGTTTCGGTGCGCGCCATCTCCGCGCCGCCAAGCCTGCCGGAGACCTGGACCTTCACGCCCTTCGCCCCTGAGCGCATAGCGCTCGTGAGCGCACGCTTCATCGCACGGCGGAACGCAACTCTGTTCTGCAGCTGCTCCGCGATCGACTGGGCGACGAGCTTCGCGTCGAGCTCCGGGCGCTTTATCTCGAGGATGTTCACCTTGATCTGCTTGCTCGTCATCTGGTGCAGCTCACGACGCAGCGAATCCACTTCGGCGCCCGACTTGCCGATCACGATGCCAGGGCGAGCCGTGTGGATGTTGACCTCGAGCTCGTTCGCATTCTTGCGGATCGTGATGTCCGAGAGCCCCGCGTGCGAAAGCTTCGCGACGATGTGACGTCGGATCCTCACGTCCTCTGCGAGGTAATCGGCGAAGCTTCGCTCGTTGAACCAGTTCGACTTCCAATCGTGGATGTAGCCGACGCGCATCGCCTCTGGATGAACCTTCTGTCCCATGTTCTCGTGGAAGTCCTTTTGCCTCTTGGAGCTCTCGCTCGCCTCGTGCCTACGGTCGATTCGTTGCCTTGATCCAGATGCCCTGAGTCGCTCAGCGCCGCGGGCTGAGCGTGATCGTGAGATGAGATGTGCGCTTGAGGATCGGCGTCGCCCTGCCTCTCGCGCGAGGCTGGAAGCGCTTTATCGTCGGCCCTTCGTCGGCGTACGCCTCACGGACGACGAGATCTTCCTCGAGCAGCTCGTGGTTGTTCTCCGCGTTCGCAACAGCGGACTCGAGCAGCTTGCTCCAGTCGCGCGCCACTGCACGCGGCGTGAACGCGAGGATAGCGCGTGCTTCCGCTACGGACTTGCCACGCAGATGCACGCAGACCATCCTCGCCTTGCGCGCCGAGGTCCTCACGTATCTCGCCTGCGCCCTGACGAGAGTGCGGGAGCCCGCATGTGGGCGATGGGGACGTGGCCCCGCGGATGGCCCCGCCCCTGCCGATCGCCGCTGCTCAGGTTCTGTCGCCTTCGACTCGCCCTTGCGCCGAGCTGTCCGGCGCCGAGAGGAGGGAGTCGGCCGCTCTGCATCAGGCGCGGCCTGGGGAGGCATCTCGTCTCGAGAGGTCTCGCCTCGAGGCTCCTCACCCTGAGCGACACCGACATCAGGGAGCTCAGCATCAGGAGCCTCGCCGTCGGACACCTCACCCTGAGGGGCATCGTCCTTAGGCCTCTCGGCGTCAGGCGTGTCAGCCTCGCGCGAGGCAGGGTCGGGCGACCCGTCCTCGTCACGCTCTACAGCGGCGTCCCCGCTGCGCTCGGCAGCAGCATCATCGAGCTCCCGCGCGACCTCGTCGCGGTCCTCAGTGCTCATCAGCGCACCTTGCCTGAGCCTGCATGCCCACGAAACACGCGCGTTGGTGCGAACTCGCCAAGCTTGTGCCCGACCATCGACTCCGTCACGAACACAGGCACGTGCTTGCGACCGTCGTGAACAGCGATCGTGTGCCCGACCATCTCAGGGAAGATCGTCGAAGCGCGCGACCAGGTCCTTATCATCTGACGTCTGTTCTCGGCGTTCAGCTTTTCAATTCGCGCCAACAGGCGGTCTTCCACCCATGGGCCCTTCTTGCTCGAGCGGCTCATCGCTTCGCTTGCCTCATAGCCTCGCTTGCCTCATCCTGTTCACGAGCCTCAGCGTCCTCTGCCCTTGCCGCGCCGGCGGCCTCGCACTATGTACCTGTCAGATGCCTTGTGCTTCTTGCGGGTGCGGTACCCAAGCGTCGGCACCCCCCACGGGGTGACGGGGTGACGTCCAGGAGTTGTCGATCCCTCCCCTCCGCCATGCGGATGGTCGACGGGGTTCATCGCCGTTCCTCTCGTCTGCGGCCGCACCCCCATGTGTCGCTTCCTTCCAGCCTTGCCGACCTTCACGTTCTGGTGCTCAGCGTTGCCGATCACCCCGACGGTCGCCCTGCACTCCGCGCGCACGAGGCGCATCTCGCCGGAGGGCAGGCGCAGCGATGCCATTGCCCCATCCTTTGCCATCAGCTGGACAGAGGCGCCTGCTGAGCGCGCCATCTGACCGCCGCGGCCTGGCTGCAGCTCGACGCAGTGGACGACGGTGCCGACGGGCATCCGCGCCAGAGGCAGGCAGTTGCCGAGGGCGATCTCCGCCTGCTCGCCGGAGGCGACCGTCATTCCCACGCGCAGGCGAGCTGGAGCGAGGATATAGCTCTTCTCGCCGTCGGCGTAGTGCAGCAGGGCGATGTAGGCGGAGCGGTTCGGGTCGTACTCGATCGCTGCGACCTTCGCAGGTATGCCGTCCTTGCGCCGCTTGAAGTCGACACGGCGGTAGAGCCGCTTCGCGCCGCCGCCGCGGTGCCGCGAGGTCTTGCGACCGTTGACGTTGCGCCCGCCGCTCTTGCTCATCCCTTCGACGAGAGACTTCTCTGGCCGGCTCTTCGTGATCTCCGCGAAGTCCGGATATGACACGAAGCGCATGCCTGCGCTCGTCGGCTTTGGCTTGCGTATCGGCATCGATCAGCCCTCCAGCCCCTCGAGCCCTTGGAAGACGGGGATGCTCTGCCCCGCGCGCACCTGCACGATCGCCTTCTTCCACGTGCGCGTGCGTCCCTTTATCGTCCCCCTGCGCTTCGGCTTGCTCTTCACGCTCAGCGTACGCACCGTCACGACCTCGACGTCGAAGAGCGCTTCGACCGCCTGCCGTATCTGCGTGCGGTGAGCACCCGGGTGAACCCTGAAGGTGTACCTGCCTGCAGCTGAGAGCACATAGCTCTTCTCAGAGACGACTGGGCGTATCAGGACCTCAGAGTGATCCATCACGCGCCCCCGCGGTCCTGCGCGACCTCGTCCTGCGCGACCTCGTCCTGCGCGACCTCGTCCTCAGCTTCTCGCGCGACTTTGGCGCCCTCGCCGCCCTTCGCGACCGTGCTCACGGCTCTGCGATCATCGCGATCGTTCACAGCGTTGCGCGCAACTTTGCCAGCGCGCGCGATCAACGAGTCCAGGGCGGCCTCCGAAAGCAGCAGCGATGCGGCACCGACGATCTCGAGCACGCCGACGCTCTCGGCCGTCAGCACGGCGACATGCTTCAGGTTGCGAAACGACAGAGCCGCGTTGCGCTCGCTGCCGTCGAGCACGAGCAGCGTCGGCGATGGCTGGCCCCAGTGGCGCAGCAGCGCTTCCGCATCTTTCGTCTTCGGCGCAGGCAGCGCAGCGACGTCGATGATCGCAAGCGAGCCCCGTTGCGCGTGCAGAGAGAGCGCGCTGCTCAAGGCTGCGCGCCGCTCCTTCCGGTTCACCTTGAAGGTGTAGGAGCGCGGCTGCGGCCCAAACACGGTGCCACCGCCTGTCCACAGTGGCGACCTGCTCGATCCCGCCCGGGCACGACCTGTGCCCTTCTGGCGCCACGGCTTCACGCCGCCGCCGGAGACCATGCCCCTCGTCCGTGTCGCCGCGGTGCCCCGACGTCGCGCAGCCCGCTCGGCGCGAACGCCTTTGTGAACGAGCGGCTCGTGGAAGCGAGCCCCGAAGACGGTGTCGTTCAGTGTCACCGTCTGCGGCTCTGAACCTCCTATCACAGGCGCCTCAGCCATCGCTGCGCACCTCGACGATGCCGCCCTTCGGGCCAGGAACCGATCCGCGCAGCAGCATCAGGTTCTTGCCTGCATCGACTGCGACGATCGTCAGACCCCGCTGCGTCACCCTCACGTTTCCCATCTGCCCAGCGGCACGCAGTCCCTTGAAGACGCGCGCCGGGAACGCGGAGGCGCCGATCGATCCTGGGGCCTTGATGTTGTGGGACCCATGCGTCTTTGGGCCGCGATTGAAGCCGTGCCGTTTCACCGTGCCCTGAAAGCCCTTCCCCTTTGAGATCCCTGAGACCTTCACTTTTGCGCCCTGTTGAAAGTCCTGCACGCTCACCGTCTGCCCGACCTTCAACTCTGCCGCCTCGCCCTCTGCGAGCCTGAACTCCGCGAGATGGCGCATCGGCGGCGCACCCGCCTTCTTCAGGTGGCCGAGCTCTGGCCTGCTCAGCCGCTTCTCTCTCGTCTGCCCAAAGGCGAGCTGCACAGCTTCGTAGCCGTCGCGCTCGCGCGTGCGCACGCCGGTGATCGGGCAGGGCCCCGCCTCGAGGACGGTGACGCGCGCGACGTTGCCGTCCTCGAGGAACAGCTGTGTCATGCCAAGCTTCTTCGCAAGGATCGCCGCCATCGTCTCTGCCTCAGCCAGCTAGTTCGTGAGACGGATCTCGATGTCGACGCCTGCCGGCAGGTGGTCGAGCCGCTGCAGCGAGTCGACCGTCTTCGGCGTCGGCTGATGGATGTCGATCAGGCGCTTGTGCGTTCGGATCTCGAAGTGCTCCCTCGAGTCCTTGTCCTTGAAAGGGGACCTGATCACGCAGTAGACGTTCTTCTCTGTCGGCAGAGGCACCGGTCCAGAGACGCTTGCACCTGTGCGCGTCGCTGTGTCGACGATCTCCTTCGCGGCCGACTCGATCGCCGAGGTGTCATACGCCTTCAGTCGGATCCTGATCTTGTTCTGGGTGGCTGCTGCCATCGAAGCCTGTCTGTGTGTTGTCGTTGTCGGTGCTGCGCCGTTGGGCCGGCTCCTTCGAGGAGGGAATGCCCTCTGCGCCGCGGAAGAGCAAGGTGCCCTCAGGCGCCGAACCGGCTCATGCCTCTTGTCGTATCTGACTGCTCGTTGGGCGCGGAGCTCGTCCCGCGCGAAGACAGGGCGCCTCTGCCGCGCCCCGCCCTGCTACTCGATGATCTCCGTCACGACGCCTGACCCGACGGTCCGACCACCCTCGCGTATAGCGAACCGCAGGCCCTGGTCCATCGCGATCGGCTGGATCAACTCGATCTGCATCGTGACGTTGTCGCCTGGCATCACCATCTCAACGCCCTCTGGCAGGTTCGCAACGCCAGTCACGTCCGTCGTGCGGAAATAGAACTGCGGCCTGTACCCGGAGAAGAACGGCGTGTGGCGTCCGCCCTCCTCCTTCTTCAGCACATAAACCTCAGACTTGAACTTCGTGTGTGGGGTGATCGAGCCAGGCTTGCAGAGCACCTGACCGCGCTCGATCTCCTCACGCTTCGTGCCCCGCAGCAGACACCCGACGTTGTCTCCCGCCTGGCCCTCGTCGAGGATCTTGCGGAACATCTCAACGCCAGTGACAACAGTCGATGCGGTCGGGTGGATGCCGACGATCTCGACTGTTTCACCCGTTTTGATCACGCCCTGCTCGATGCGGCCGGTCGCGACGGTACCGCGACCGGTGATCGAGAAGACGTCCTCGACGGGCATCAGAAACGGCTTGTCCAGCTCGCGCACGGGCTCAGGGATATAGGTGTCGAGCGCGTCCGCGAGCTCGACGATCTTCTCCTTGTATGCCTCGTCGCCTTCGAGCGCCTTCAGGGCGGAGCCTGTGATGAACGGAATGTCGTCGCCTGGGAAGTCGTATTCGGAGAGCAGCTCCCGCACCTCGACCTCGACGAGTTCGAGCAGCTCCTCGTCATCGACCATGTCCGCCTTGTTCAAGAACACGACGATGTAGGGGACGCCGACCTGCCGGGCGAGAAGGATGTGCTCCCTCGTCTGCGGCATCGGCCCGTCCGCAGCGGATACGACGAGGATCGCGCCGTCCATCTGGGCTGCACCGGTGATCATGTTCTTCACGTAGTCGGCGTGTCCAGGGCAGTCGACGTGAGCGTAGTGGCGGTTGGTCGTCTGATACTCGACGTGGGAGGTCGCGATCGTGATGCCGCGCTCCTTCTCCTCCGGGGCGTTGTCGATTTCCTCGAAGCTGCGGGCCTGCCCGCCGAGCCTCTCTGCGAGCACGGTCGTGATCGCGGCCGTCAGCGTCGTCTTGCCATGGTCGATGTGACCAATCGTGCCGACGTTGACATGGGGCTTGTCGCGCTCGAACTTCTCCTTCGCCACTTTACTTTCGCTCCTGTATCGACTTGTACGTCCGCCCTGTTGGAGGCGAACCGGGAAAATCTATCTGAATCGGGACTTTCGTGATTGCTGATTCGGGGCTCGATCGACAGTCGAGCGCGCGGGCTCAGGCTGCGACGGGCTCGCCCGTGCGCTGCTCGATGATCTTCTCTGCGATGTTCGGCGGGACCTCCTCATAGCCCTCGAACTGCATCGTGTAGGTCGCCCGGCCCTGGGTGTTCGAGCGCAGGTCCGTCGCGTAGCCGAACATCTCGCTCAGCGGCACCCTTGCGGTGACCGCGATCGCATTCCCGCGCCGATCCTGACCCTCGACGCGGCCGCGGCGCCGCGAGAGGTCACCGATCACATCGCCAAGGAACTCTTCGGGCAGGACGACCTCGACCGCGAAGATCGGCTCGAGCAGCACGGGCTTCGCCCGCTTCGCCGCCTCCGTGAAGGCGAGCGACCCCGCGATCTTGAACGCGATCTCAGAGGAGTCGACCTCGTGGTACTTGCCGTCTACGAGCGTGACGCGCACATCGACCATCGGATAGCCGGCCTTCACCCCGTTCACCAGCGCCTCCTCCACGCCCTTCTCGACGGCTGGTATGAACTCGGTCGGGATCGCCCCACCCTTGATCCTGTTCACGAAGTCGAAGCCCTCCCCTGGCGCAGGCTCGAGGTCTATGAAGACGACTCCGAACTGGCCGGAGCCTCCCGTCTGCCTCACGAACCGGCCTTCGACGCGCGCCGCGGTCCCCCTCACCGTCTCACGGTAGGAGACCTGTGGGCGGCCGACGTTCGCCTCGACCCCGAACTCCCGCCTCATGCGGTCGACGAGCACCTCCAGGTGCAGCTCGCCCATCCCTGAGATCTCGGTCTGGCCCGTCTCCTCGTTCGTCTGCACCTGGAACGTGGGATCCTCCTCCGCAAGCCTGCCGAGTGCGACTGACATCTTCTCCTGGTCGGCCTTCGTCTTCGGCTCGACGGCGACCTTTATCACCGGCTCTGGGAACTCGATCCGCTCGAGGCGGATCGGCGCCTCTGGGGCGGCAAGCGTGTCCCCCGTCACCACCTGCTTTATTCCCACCGCAGCGGCGATGTCCCCCGCGTAGACCTCCGAGACCTCCTCACGCTCGTTTGCGTGCATCATCAGGATCCTGCCGATGCGCTCTGTGCGGCCGGTGTTGACGTTCAGCACCTTCGCACCGCTCTGAAGCTTGCCTGAGTACACCCTGAAGTAGGTGAGCTTGCCCACATAGGGGTCCGCCATGATCTTGAACGCAAGCGCAGCGAATGGTTCGCTGTCACTCGGATTGCGCGTCACCTCCCGCTCCTCGTCGCTGCCCTTCACCAGTTCGGTGCCATGCACAGGTGGCACGTCGAGGGGAGATGGCAGGTAGTCGATCACGGCGTCGAGAAGCGGCTGTACGCCCTTGTTCTTGAACGACGAGCCGCACAGCACAGGTGTCAGCTGGATCGCGAGCGTCGCCTTCCGGATCGCCTGCTTGACCCGGTCGGCGGGGATCTCAGCCTCCTCGAGGATCATCTCGAGCAGCTCGTCGTCGTAGTGAGAGACCTCCTCGAGCAGGCGCTCCCTCGCTGCGGCGGCATCGGCTGCAAGCGCCTCTGGGATCTCGATCACCTCCTGCTGCTTGCCAAGCTCATCCTTGTAGACGATCGCCTTCGCGGCGACGAGGTCGATCACCCCCTCAAACCCCGCCTCGGCACCGATCGGAAGCTGGACCGGCACTGGATGGGCGCCGAGTCGATCGATCATCGTCTGCACCCCGCGCTCGAAGTTCGCACCGATGCGATCCATCTTGTTGATGTAGGCGATCCGCGGCACGTGGTACTTGTCCGCCTGCCGCCAGACCGTCTCCGACTGCGGCTCGACGCCGGCGACCGAGTCGAACAGCGCTATCGCGCCGTCGAGCACGCGCAGCGAGCGCTCCACCTCGACGGTGAAGTCCACGTGCCCAGGCGTGTCGATGATGTTGATCCTGTGGCCTGCCCACTCTGCCGTCGTCGCGGCGGAGGTGATCGTTATGCCGCGCTCCTGCTCCTGCTCCATCCAGTCCATCGTCGCAGCGCCCTCGTGGACCTCACCCATCTTGTAGGTGCGCCCCGTGTAGTAGAGGATGCGCTCCGTCGTCGTCGTCTTGCCGGCATCGATGTGCGCCATGATGCCGATGTTCCGCGTCTTCTCGAGTGGGTACTTGCGTGGCATGTCAGGGTCTCAGGTTTGGCGTCGGGCTTTACTTCGCGGTGTCTGGGCTTGGATCGGCGGCTCGAGCCCGCAAGGCTCAGTTGAGTGCAGTCGCTCAGATCGGCTGGTCTACCGTCGCTCGCGAAGCTCTGTCGTCGACGCCGCTTTGGATCAGGCGCCGTCCGCTCCTCAGCTGAAGCGAGTGCGTCTCGAGGTCGGGTGGATGTGTTCTGTCGTGATGAAGGGTTTCGTGATGGAGAGCTCGTCTTGCTGCATGCGGGGAGCACATGTGCGTCGCAGCGGCGCACGATCGAGAGGGGGTGCAGCGGCAAAAAAATGGGCCGCCTTCGGCCCACGCGCGCTACTGGCCTTTGTCGGGCCGGTCAGCGTCGCTGTCTGCTCGAGGGCTCCATGTCGTCTGTTGCCCGATGACCGAGCCCAGTCCCACAACGGAGGCTCCGGCATCGAGCGCTGCCGCGACTATAGCAGAGCACCACAGCCTCCAGAGCGCCTTCAGGCGTCTGCGAGACTACCAGCGATAGTGGGCGAACGCCTTGTTCGCCTGAGCCATCCTGTAGATGTCGTCCTTGCGCTTGTACGCGCCGCCCTGCTGAGAGATCGCCTCCATCAGCTCGTTGGCGAGGCGCTGCGACATCGACTTCTCGCGCCGCTGCCGCGCGAACTGCACGAGCCAGCGGACCGCGAGGGTGCGCGCGCGGCGAGCGGGCACCTCGACAGGGACCTGATAGGTCGCACCGCCGACGCGCCTCGAGCGAACCTCGAGGGTCGGCGTGAGCGACTTCACCGCCGCCTCCAGGACCTCCAGCGGCTCCTTGTCCGAGCGCTCAGCGATGATCGAAAGCGTGTCGTAGACGATGCGCTCCGCTGTCGCCTTCTCGCCGTCGCGCATCACCTTGTTGACGATCTGCTGAACGAGCTTCGAGTGGTGGACGGCATCCGGCTCGAGCGGACGCACCTGAGCTGCTGCGCGTCTTGGCACTACTTCCTCTTCACGCCGTACTGGCTTCTTGCCTTCTTGCGGTCGCTGACGCCAGCGGCATCGAGCGCCCCCCTCACCACCTTGTAGCGCACCCCTGGCAGGTCCTTGACACGGCCGCCTCTCACGAGCACGACGGAGTGCTCTTGGAGGTTGTGGCCCTCGCCGGGGATGTAGGCGGTCACCTCGATCGACCCAGAGATGCGGACTCGTGCGACCTTGCGCAGCGCGGAGTTCGGCTTCTTCGGCGTCGTCGTGTACACGCGGGTGCACACTCCGCGCCGCTGCGGTGCAGCGACCTTCTTCTTGCGGCCCTTCCCTGACTTCAGTCCGGGGGTCGCAAGCTTTTTCTTCGGCGCAGCACGACCCTTGCGCACGAGTTGGCTCGTCGTCGGCATGAGATCGCAGATGCTAGCAGCGCGAGGGGCAGCGGCGCATCGGCGCGACGGGCAGCGGCGCGGCAGGGGCGGGGCAGGGGCGCATCAGCGCGACGGGCAGCGGCGCATCGGCGCGACGGGCAGCGCCACCAGATGAGGCCACGGCGGGCAGGCGGCGACGCTCAGGCGGCGGTCGTCGCGCTGCGCAGGCCTGCGGAGCGGACAGGCGCAGGCATCAACGCGGATGCGACGATCACGAGCACGAACGCAAGCGACTCCATCACGATCCCGACCGCGCTTCCTGGCAGAGGGTCACCGAATACGATCAACCCTGAGGCGATCCCTGCGATGTTCATCGCCGTCCCTGTCACCGCGATCACTGGCACTGCTTCGCCTTCCTGGAAGGCGCGCGCTGAGGCATAGAAGGCGACGACGGATGCGAGAACCGCGACGCCGAGCCAAGGGCTCGTGATCAGCCCGAGGACGCCGTGGGCGCCGAGTATGCCGGTGAGCGCCTTTATCGCCGAGTCAGAGACTCCGAACAGGATCCCTGAGGAGGCGGCGAGCATCACGCCGTGGTGCTCGCGACGCCCGCCGACGCTTGGGCCCATTATCAGCAGTCCGCCGACGCCGAACAGACCCGCCTCGAAGGCGATCATCGCAACTGAGGAGAAATGCGAATGCGCTCCGTGCATTCCTGGCAGCGTCAGGCCAAGCATCACCAGCCCTGCGGCGGTCAGCCACAGGCCGATCCACTGCTTCAGGCCGACGGCGTATCCGAACATTCGATCAGCCATCACCGCGATCAGCACGACGCCTGCGGCGAGCGCGACCTGGACCACAGACATAGGCGCAAGCGCAAGCGCCGCGACGTGCATGCCCCAGCCGATCGTCGCGACGACCATTCCAAGCGCGAACACCTTCGAGCCGAACAGGTCTCTCACGGTCCGCAGCGGATGCCGGACGCTCACCGCAGCCACGGAGTTCGCGCCCTTGTACTTCATGAAGTAGGAGAGGTTCGCGACGAGCGCGCACGCGACCGCGAGAAGGATGCCTGGCAGGAGGTTGACCATGTGCTCTGTTCTTGGAGCGTGTGCGAGTGGAAGAGCAGCGCCCCAACCCTCACATCGTCGGCGGCGGCGTCAAGCTTGACCGCGCGATGCCCTTCTCGGCAGAGTACCTGATCGAACCTGTGCGGAACCTAAAAATTCGGTTGCGCCCTTTCGTGGCCCAGGGGGCACGCTGTCGTCCGTCGCCCTCGCGGGCAGCCTCTCAGCTCGGAGGGCAGCGCGCTCTGGGCGCGACCGCGGCTCGCCTCGGATCGATGGGGTCGGGGCAGGGAGCGGGCGGCCCGTGGGCGGGCCGCCGCAGCCCGCATCACCGCTCGATGTCGCTCTCCGCCTCGTCGTCGAGATCGGGCTCGTCGTCGACGTCGAGCTCGCCAAGCCCCTCGAAGCCAGCCTCGCTGCCGCCGGCGCCGATCTTCTCCAGCGATGCGAGGTCGTCGTCGAAGGCCCTGATCAGCTCTCCATCTGCACCGTTCTCGCCGCCGATCCCAAGCTCAGCCGCGATCTCGTCTCCATCGAGAAGCCCGACCTCGTCGATCGCGCGTGGAAGCGGTTCAGAGGGCTCGATCTCGATCCGTCGGTAGCGCTTCAGACCTGTCGCCGCTGGGATCAGCTTGCCGATGATCACGTTCTCCTTCAAGCCGTTCAGCCTGTCCGTCTTGCCTTCCAGGGCTGCGTCGGTCAGCACCTTCGTCGTCTCCTGGAAGGATGCGGCAGACAGGAAGGAGTCGGTGTTCAGTGAGGCCTTCGTGATACCGAGGATGATGTCTTCATACTCCGCGCTCTCACCGCCCTTCGCCTTCACCCCCTCGTTCACCTTCGCGAACTCGAAGCGGTCGACGAACTGCCCTGGCAGGTAGTCGGTGTCGCCCTTCTGGTCGACCCTCACCTTCCTCAGCATCTGCCTCACGATCAGCTCGATGTGCTTGTCATTGATGTCGACGCCCTGGGACTTGTAGACCTCCTGAACCTCGCTGACGAGGTACTGCTCGGTCTCTGTGCGACCCTTCACGGAGAGCAGCTCATGTGGATACAGCGACCCCTCGTTCAGCTGCCTGCCCGCCTCGATGCGCTCGCCCTCTGAGACGTACAGCCTCGTGCGTCGCGGGAACGCGTGCCTGTGCTCTTCACCTGCGTCGTCTGTGATGACGAGGGTCAGCGCCTTCTCCGTCTCTTCGACCGAGACGACGCCACCGACCTCTGCGATCCTCGCGAGGCCCTTTGGACGCCGCGCCTCGAAGAGCTCGACGACCCTTGGCAGGCCGTGGGTGATGTCCGCGCCGGCGACGCCGCCTGTGTGGAAGGTGCGCATCGTCAGCTGCGTCCCAGGCTCGCCGATCGACTGCGCCGCGATGATGCCTACGGCGTCGCCGATCTGCGCAAGCTGCCCTGTCGCAAGCGAGCGACCGTAGCAGGCCTGGCAGACGCCGCTGATCGCCTCGCACTTCAGGACCGAGCGCACCGGCACCCTCGCCCCGCGCTCGCCGGCGTGGGCCGCTGCGATCGCAGCGAGTTCAGGCCGACCGATTTCGGCACGCTGCTCGACGATCACGGCTCCATCCCGGTCTGTTATCGGGAGCGCTGCGACACGGCCTACGAGCACCTCGTTCGGCTCGCCGTCGTCGCCGAAGACCGCCATCTCGATGTGCTCCCTCGCCCCGCAGTCAGCCTCCCTGATGATCACGTCCTGGGCGACATCGACGAGTCGTCTCGTCAGGTAGCCGGAGTCGGCGGTGCGCAGCGCCGTGTCCGCCAACCCCTTTCGGGCGCCATGGGTCGAGATGAAGTACTCGAGCACCGACAGGCCCTCCATGAAGTTCGCCTTTATCGGCCGCTCGATGATCTCACCCTTCGGGTTGGCCATCAGGCCGCGCATCCCGGCGAGCTGGCGGATCTGCTTGAAGGAGCCGCGCGCGCCTGAGTTCGCCATCATGAAGATCGGGTTCAGCGTCTCGAGGTTTTCGATCATCGCCTCCGCAACCTCGTCAGTCGCGGCGTTCCACTTCTCGACGACCGCCTCGTGGCGCTCCTCCTGGGTGATGAGGCCCATGTCGTACTGCTCCGCGATCTCAGCGACCTGCTTGTCGTAGCGCTCGAGGATCTCCGCCTTGCTCGGGGGCACGACGACATCGTTCTTGCTGATCGTGATCCCAGCCTTCGTCGCGTACATGAAACCGAGATCCTTGAAGGCGTCGAGCACGAGCGAGATCGCCGTCGCCCCATAGGTTTGGACGAGCAGGTCGATCAGCCTCGTCGTGTCGCGCTTCTTCATCGACTGGTTGACGAACGCGTAGCTGCTCGCGTCGAACTCCTCGCCAAGCGCCTCCGCAAGCGCCCGCTCGATCCTGTCGTTGTAGATGATCCGTCCAACGGTCGTCAGCACGTGGCCGCCCTCGCGCTTGAAGGGCCTGAACTCCGCGACGTCGTGCAGCTTCACGACCGCCGCCTCGTAGGAGAGCTCCGCCTCCTGGGCGGTCCGGAAGACGTGCGGGCGCCGCTCCTCGCTTGGCCAGTCGCCGCTGCTCAGCAGCTCCTGCCTGCGGGCGAGCTCGTCGGCTTCGGGGCCGTAGGTGAGGTAGTAGGCGCCGAGGATCATGTCCTGGGTCGGCGTCGCGAGCGGCGCGCCGTGGGCGGGAGAGAGGATGTTGTTCGAGGAGAGCATCAGGATCCTCGCCTCAGCCTGAGCCTCCGCGGAGAGGGGCAGGTGGACCGCCATCTGGTCCCCGTCGAAGTCGGCGTTGAAGGCGTGGCAGACGAGCGGATGGACCTGAATCGCCTTGCCCTCGACCAGCAGCGGCTCGAAGGCCTGGATGCCGAGCCTGTGCAGGGTGGGCGCCCTGTTCAGCAGCACAGGGTGCTCCTGGATCACCTCCTCGAGCACGTCCCAGACCTCCGCGATCATCGAGTCGACCATCTTCTTCGCGGCCTTTATGTTCTGGGCGGACTTCCGCTCGACGAGCCGAGCCATGATGAACGGCTTGAACAGCTCGAGCGCCATTATCTTCGGCAGTCCGCACTGGTGGAGCTTCAGGCTCGGACCTGCGACGATCACGGAGCGTCCGGAGTAGTCGACGCGCTTGCCGAGCAGGTTCTGGCGGAAACGGCCCTGCTTGCCCTTCAGCATGTCTGACAGCGACTTCAGCGGCCTGTTGCCGGGGCCCGTCACCGGCCTGCCTCTGCGTCCGTTGTCGAACAGGGCGTCAACGGCCTCCTGGAGCATCCGCTTCTCGTTGTTGACGATGATCTCGGGAGCCCCGAGATCGAGCAGGCGCTTCAGGCGGTTGTTGCGGTTGATCACGCGCCGGTAGAGGTCGTTGAGATCGGAGGTCGCGAAGCGCCCGCCGTCGAGCTGCACCATCGGGCGCAGCTCAGGCGGGATCACGGGGATCGCATCGAGGACCATCTGCTCAGGCTTGTTGCCAGACTGGATGAATGCGCTGACGACCTTCAGGCGCTTCACCGCTCGCGCCTGCTTCTGGCCCTTCGCGCTCTTCACCTGCTCCTCGAGCTCCTCCTTCTCCGCATCGAGGTCGACCTGCTGGAGCAGATCCCTGATCGCCTCCGCGCCCATGCCGCCGCGGAAGTACTCGCCAAAGCCGTAGGGCGAGCCGAACCGCTCCTTCAGCTCCCTGAAGGTCGTCTCGTCGTGCTCGATCTGCTTCGCTTCCATCGTCTTGAAGATCTCCCAGACGTGGCGCATCCGCTCGCTTGCGTCCTCGATGTAGGCCTCCGTGTCGGCGATGTCCGCCTCGAAGCTCTTGTTCAGATCCTTCGCGAGCTTCTCCCTTTCCTCGTCTGTGATCTTCGCGAGGTTGATGTCGAGCGCATCCGCCCAGAGGTGATCCTCATCGGTGAAGCCTGCCTGCCTGCCGCTCTGCAGGTACTCTTGGCGCCGCTCGAGCGACTCGCGCAGGGCCAGCGTGCGCTCCTCGCGCTCGGCGGCGTAGCCGTCGAGCACCTTGTTCACCTCGCCCTCGAGCGTGTGGAGATCCTTCGCGCGCGCCTCCTCATCGACCCAGGTGACGATCGAGGCGGCGAAGTAGAGCACCTTCTCCAGCTCCTTCGGTGCCATGTCGAGCAGGTACCCGATCCTGCTCGGCACGCCCTTGAAGAACCAGATGTGGCTCACAGGTGCAGCGAGATCGACGTGGCCCATACGTTCGCGCCGCACCTTCGAACGGGTGACCTCGACGCCGCAGCGCTCGCAGACGATCCCCTTGTAGCGCACACGCTTGTACTTGCCGCAGTAGCACTCCCAGTCCTTCGTCGGGCCGAATATCCGCTCGCAGAACAGGCCGTCCTTCTCTGGCTTCAGCGTGCGGTAGTTGATCGTCTCAGGCTTCGTCACCTCGCCTGAGCTCCAGCCCCTTATCTGCTTCGAAGAGGCAAGTCCGATCTCGATCGCGTCGAAGTTGTTGATGTCGATCATGTGCTTCGCTTTCGCTCGCTGGTGACTGTCGCTAGTCCTGTTCGCCCGTCGGCTGCCGCTCTTCACCGAGCAGCAGGTCGTCCTGCTCCTCCTCCTCCACGCCCGTCCCGTCGAGCATCTCCCCCCGGTCGAGCAGCGCCTCCACGTCCGCGTCGAGCTCTTCAGCGTCGATCTCCTCATCGTCCTCCGCAGCCGCGATCAGATCCTCCGCCTCCTCGTCCTCTTCGCTTTCCTCGGCGTCCTCAGCCTGCTCGGCCTCCTCGGCATCTTCGGTCTCGAGCGCCTCGTCGGCCGCGCCGGCTGGCACCCTCACGCCGGCGAGATCGAGCCCGAGCTCCTCTGCGGCACGGAGCAGATCGTCCTCCTCCTCTCCGATCTCAGCCTCCTCGCCCTCTTCGGAGACGACCCTCACGTCGAGCGCGAGCGACTGCATCTCCTTCAAGAGGACCTTGAAGGACTCTGGGATCGACGGCTCCGCGATGTTCTCGCCCTTCACGATCGCCTCGTATGCCTTCACGCGGCCGACCGTGTCGTCGGACTTGATCGTCAGCATCTCCTGGAGGGTGTATGCCGCCCCGTATGCCTCGAGCGCCCAGACCTCCATCTCGCCGAACCGCTGGCCTCCGAACTGGGCCTTGCCGCCGAGCGGCTGCTGGGTGACGAGCGAGTAGGGGCCTGTCGAGCGGGCGTGGATCTTGTCGTCGACGAGATGGAGCAGCTTGAGGATGTACATGTAGCCGACGGTCACCTGCTCCTCGAACGGCTCGCCTGTGCGGCCGTTGTAGAGGGTCATCTTCCCGGAGGCCTGCTCGCCCTTTCGCCTGCTCTTGTCGACGTCCATCCTGATCGCGCCCTCGTGTTCGTCCTGCCAGCGCACGAGCGCCTCATCGACGTCGGCGACAGTCGCGCCGTCGAACACAGGCGTGGCGATGAACACCTTCTCGCCGGAGCCGTCCTCACCGGCGTGAGCCCGCTTGTACGCCTCGCTGTCGTCGTCATACCAGCCGTTCGCCGCGACCCAGCCGAGATGCGTCTCGAGGATCTGGCCGACGTTCATCCGGGACGGAACGCCAAGGGGGTTGAGGATCACATCGACGGGAGTTCCATCCTCGAGGAAGGGCATGTCCTGCTCATCGACGATCTTCGAGATCACGCCCTTGTTGCCGTGCCTGCCGGCGAGCTTGTCCCCCTCGGAGATCTTGCGCTTCTTCGCAACGAACACGCGCACGAGGTCGTTCACTCCGGGCGGCAGGTCGTCGCCCTCCTCCCGCCTGAAGGTCATCACATCGATGACGACGCCGCCCTCGCCGTGGGGCACCTTCAACGAGGTGTCGCGCACCTCACGGGCCTTCTCCTTGAAGATCGCCCTTATCAGCTTCTCCTCCGCGGTCAGCTCAGTCTCGCCCTTTGGCGTCACCTTGCCGACGAGCAGGTCGCCAGAGGACACCTCCGCGCCGACGCGGACGATGCCCCTGTCGTCGAGGTTGCGCAGCGACTCCTCCGAGCGGTTGGGGATGTCCCTCGTGATCTCCTCGTCGCCGAGCTTCGTCGTGCGGGCGTCGATCTCATATTCCTCGATGTGGATCGAGGTGAGCTCATCGTCCTTCACGAGCCGGTTGCTGAGGATGATCGCGTCCTCGAAGTTGTATCCCTCCCAGGACATGAAGGCGACGAGCAGGTTCTTGCCGAGCGCCATCTCGCCGCGGTCGGTCGAGGAGCCGTCGGCGAGCACGTCGCCGGCGTGCACCTGTTGACCGCTGTGAGCACGCGGCTTCTGATGAATGAGGGTGCCCTGGTTGGAGCGCATGAACTTCTGCAGCTCGTACTCGTCCTTCTCGCCGGGGCCGACCTCGACATCGATCCGCGTCGCGTCGACGTAGGAGACCGTGCCATCTCGCCGCGCAAGCAGCACGTCGCCGGTGTCGAGCGCGGCCCTGCGCTCCATGCCTGTGCCGATCAGCGGAGCTTCGGTCTTCAGCAGAGGCACGGCCTGGCGCTGCATGTTCGAGCCCATCAGTGCCCTGTTTGCATCGTCGTGCTCGAGAAACGGGATCATCGCCGTCGCAACGGACCAGATCTGCCCTGGCGACACATCGAGCAGATCGACGTCCTCCGGGCCGACGGTGAGGTACTGGCCGGCCTGGGTGCGACAGAGGATCTCGCTGCCGAGCAGCCTGCCGTTCTCGTCGGTGGGCGTGTTCGCCTGAGCGATGAGCAGCTGCTCCTCCTGTGTCGCGTCGAGCTTCACCACCTCGTCGGTGACGACCCCATCCTTCACGACCCTGTAGGGGGTCGTGACGAACCCATGCTCTGAGACCTCCGCGTAGGAGGAGAGCGAGCCGATCAGGCCGATGTTCGGCCCCTCTGGAGTCTCTATCGGGCACATCCGCCCGTAGTGCGTCGGGTGCACGTCGCGGACCTCGATCGGCGCCCGCTCGCGCGTCAGCCCGCCCGCCCCGAGCGCGGACAGACGGCGCCTGTGGGTGAGGCCTGCGAGCGAGTTCGTCTGGTCCATGAACTGGGAGAGCTGGCTCGAGCCGAAGAACTCCTTCAGCGCCGCGACGACGGGCCTTATGTTGATGATCGTCTGCGGCGTGATCGTGTCGGCATCCTCGGTCGTCAGCCGCTCCCTCACGACCCGCTCCATCCTGTACAGCCCGATCCTGAACGCCTCCTGGATCAGCTCGCCAACCGTCCTCAGGCGGCGGTTGCCGAAGTGCTCGTACTCGTCGAGGTGCTCAGCGATCGGCTCGCGCGGCATCGAGGCCGCCTCGGCGGCGTAGTCCTTGATCTCGGCCTCAGGGTTCTCTGGCATGCTGAGTCGCTTCGGCAGCAGCACGAGCTCCCTCACGAGGGCGATCATGTCCTCGTGGGTGAGCGTCCTCGTGTCGAGGTCTATGTCGAGGCCGAGCCGGGAGTTCAGCTTGTAGCGTCCGACGCGAGTGAGGTCGTAGCGCTTCGGATCGAAGAAGAGCTGGTTCAGCAGAGCCTTTGCGTTCTCGACGCTTGGCGGCTCGCCGGGACGCTGCTTCTTGAACAGCTCTATCAGCGCGCCCTCTTCGGTGCGAGTCGCCTCCGTGTCCGCTTCGAGCGTGTTGCGGATGTAGAGGGAGTTGTCGAACAGGGCGAGTATCTCCTCATCGGAGGCGTAGCCCATCGCCCGCAGCAGGACGCTCACAGGCAGCTTCCGCTTGCGGTCGATTCGAACGTGGACCCTGCCCTTCTTGTCGATCTCGAGCTCGAGCCAGGAGCCGCGGGCGGGCATCAGGTTCGCGACGAACACCTGCTTCTCGCGGTCCTTCGGCTCCATCAGGTAGGCGCCAGGCGAGCGGACGAGCTGCGTGACGACGACCCGCTCAGTGCCGTTGATGACGAACGTGCCCCTGTCCGTCATCCAGGGGAAGTCGCCCATGAACACCGACTGCTCCCTTATCTCGCCCGTCTCGCGATTGATGAACGCGACGGTGATCGTCAGCGGGCGGGCAAAGGTCAAGTCCTTCTCGCGGCACTGCTCGAGCGAGGCGACTGGGTTGTCGAAGGTGAGCTCGCCGAACTGCACGGCGAGGTTGCCTGTGTAGTCCTCGATCGGCGAGATGTCATCGATCGTCTCGCGCAGACCGCCCTTCTCGGGGTCCGTCAGCCACTCGAAGGAGCGGCGCTGGATGTCGATGAGGTTTGGGACGTCATGCGGCTTGGTCAGGCGCGCGAAAGACCGGCGCGTCCGGAGAGCATCGGCTGCAGCCAAGGAAACGACTCCTTCGGAGAGCGAGAAAACGGGGAGAGCGCGTGGAGACGCGCGACGCAACAAGATAGCACAGTGGACTGATGCCCCAACCGGGCAGCCAGCGCTCACGGACCCCGCCTGCGACCTGCGTATGTGGCGCAGGCCGCTTCATCAGGCGGCTTCGGCTATCGGCCAGCGGACGAACTCTACAGGAAAACGAGCTCCGCGACAAGCGTCGCAGACACGTCGAGGTGGCGGGCTTCGACAGGGCTGCCCCGCGCCCAATCGCCGCCGGGCGTCTCGTCGGCGCGAAGAACGCGGGGCGCGGCCCTCTCGACAGGGCTGCCCCGCGCCCGCTTTCGCCCTACTTCACCTCGACGGTCGCGCCAGCCTCCTCGAGCTCCTGCTTCAGCTTCTCCGCCTCCTCGCGGTCGATCCCCTCCTTCACCGGCTTCGGCGCCTCGTCGACGAGCGCCTTCGCCTCCTTCAGGCCGAGGCCCGTCGCGGCGCGCACGACCTTTATCACCTGGATCTTCTTGTCGCCGGCGCCTGCGAGGATCACATCGACGGTCGAGCTCACTTCCTCTTCGGGAGCGCCCGCCTCCGCGCCGCTTGGCGCGGCGACTGGCGCAGCGACCGCCGCTGCGGAGACTCCAAACTCCTCCTCGAGCGCTTTGATCCGCTCAGCGAGCTCGAGCACAGAGATGCTCTTCAGCTCCTCGATCCACTCCTTCGTGCTGGTTGCCATTGCTCAGTCCTCCTTGCTCGCTTCGGCGGCGCCGGCCTCAGCCGAATCGTCCGCCACGTTGTCATCTGCGGGTTGGTCGCTGCTTCGGACCGGAGCCGCGCCCTCGTCCGCTGGAGCCGCATCGCCTGAGGCCGTCTCCTGCTCAGACGCTTGCGCCGCCCCATCAGCGCCTGCAGCCTCCTCCTCAGGACCGGGGGCCTGCTCCTCCCCAGCGGCTTCGGACTGCTGCTCAGACGCTTGCGCCGCCCCATCAGCGCCTGCAGCCTCCTCCTCAGGACCGGGGGCCTGCTCCTCCCCAGCGGCTTCGGACTGCTGCTCAGACGCTTGCGCCGCCCCGTCAGCCGCCGTCTCCTCATCGGCGGCGAGGACCTCCGCCCTCGCGGGTGGGGGCGCGCTTGCCAGCTCGCCAGACTCCATCTTCTCCTTCACGGCTCCAAGGGCGAGTGCGAGGCCGCCAAGCAGAGCCGAAAGCGTGCGGACCAGTCCGCTCACAGGTGATGCGACAACGCCTGCGAGCTGTCCATACAGGACTTCCCTCGATGGCAGCCGGGAGATCGCCACGACGTCCTCTGCGGCGAGCGCTTCAGCGCCCAGCAGGCCTCCCTTGAAGGGCAGCAGCGAGGTGAGGCGGGCAAAGTCCGCAATCGCCTTCGCAGCGACGGCGACATCACCACGCACGAACGCAAGTGCCGTAGGGCCTGTCAGCAGCGGCTTCAGAGCCTCAGCGCCTGCCTGCTCAGCAGCCCGTTCGGTCAGCGAGTTCTTCACGACTTTCAGGCTCGCCTCAGCGTCCCTCAGCTTCGCACGCAGCTCCGCTGCCTGGGCGACGCTCAAGCCCCTGTAGTCGACGGCGAAAACCGCGTCTGACGCTTCGATGTCTGCTGCGATCTGTCCGATCGCAGCACCCTTCTGCTCTCTGTTCACAAGGCTCCTGTTCCGGTCTTCTGCATCAGCCGCCGGAGGTCTTCGGTCGCCGCTGGCTGTTTCGATGAGGCACGCAGCATAGCGACGAGGGCGAGGCTTCGCGGCCTGCACCACCACCCTCAGAGCGTTCGCAGCATCGCAGCCGCTCTTCGCCTGCGGACCAAGCCAAGCCGCCCTCACACGGGATCTGCACCGTCAGCGCGCCGCATCCACGTTCCAGCGCAGCGACGTCACCGCCGCTCGTCCTCACTCACTCGTCGTCATCAGGCGATCCACCGCAGGCGGCCCTCAGGTCATTCGCGGCGGGGTGACTCCGAAGGCCTGCTGCATCTAGGCGGCGACGCTCTGCGACTGCTGCTCGAGGATGTCCCTCACCCGCGTTGGATCGACCTTCACGCCTGGGCCCATCGTCGAAGCAAGCGTGATGCTCCGCAGGTAGCGGCCCTTCGCCGCAGCCGGCTTCGCCCTCACCAGCTCCTCGATCACGGCTGCGTAGTTCTGGAGCAGCTTCTCCTGCTCGAAGCTCGCCTTGCCGATCAGCAGATGCACGATCGCGTTGCGATCGGTCCTGTACTCGACCTTCCCCGACTTCGAGGCTTCGACGGCACTCCCGACCTCCATCGTCACCGTGCCGACCTTCGGGTTCGGCATCTTGCCCGCTGGCCCGAGGATCCGGCCCAATCTGCCAACGAGCCCCATCATGTTTGGCGCAGCGATCACGACGTCGAACTCGTCGAACCCCTCCTCGATCCGCTTCGCGAGGTCTTCTGCCCCGACGACGTCAGCCCCAGCCTCCTTCGCCTCGCTCGCCTTCTCGCCTTCGGCGAACACCGCGACCCTCACCTCCTTGCCGAGCCCATTTGGCAGGGCGATCGTGCCGCGCAGCTGCTCATCGGCGTGGCGCACGTTCAGGCCCGTCTTCACGTGCACCTCGATCGACTCGTCGAATTTCGCGCTGCTCAGGCTCTGCACGAGGGCCATCGCCTCTGCCGGCTCATACTGCCGCTCGCGATCGACCCTGCTCAGTGCCTCCCTGTGGCGGCGTCCATGCAAGGGCCTCATGCCTCCACCTCGACACCCATCGAGCGCGCTGTCCCAGCGATCGTCTTCATCGCCTCATCGACATCGTGCGCGTTCAGATCGGAGAGCTTGCGCTCCGCGATTGCCCTCAGCTGCTCTCTCGTCAAGGTTCCAACCTTTGTCCTGTTCGGCTCGCTCGAGCCTTTCGCAACCCTCAGCGCCTGCTTGATCAGCACCGCTGCAGGCGGGGTCTTCGTAACGAACGTGAACGACCGATCCTCATAGACCGTGATGACGACGGGGATGATCGTGCCCGTTTCGCTCTGGGTCTGCGCGTTGAACGCCTTGCAGAACTCCATGATGTTGATGCCATGCTGCCCTAGGGCGGGCCCCACCGGCGGCGCAGGAGACGCCTGGCCTGCGTTCGCCTGCAGCTTTATCGTCGTGAGAATCTTCTTCGCCATCGCCTATCAGCCTATCTCTCAGCTCTTGCATGTTGTTGCCAGCGGCGCATGCGCCGCTGGCTGGTCGGGCGCATGCGCCCGACCACGGGTCGGTGCATGCACCGACCCGGCCCTTTCATCTCCTCCGTGAACCTCACGCGCATCTCGCTTCAATCGCCCTCGCCTAGAGCTTCTTCACCTGGTCGAAGCCGACCTCCACTGGGGTCTCACGGCCGAAGATCGAGACGAGCACCTTCAGCTTCGCAGCATCGTCGTTGATCTCCGCTATCTCGCCAGAGAAGTCGGAGAGCGGCCCTGAGACCACCTTCACCGTCTCGCCGATCGCGAACTGAGCGCGCGTGCGAGGAGCGCTCGCCACCTCCTTGTGCAGCAGGCGGTCGACCTCACCCTGAGTGAGCGGCACAGGCTCGTTCGCGGCACCAACGAAGCCAGTGACTCCAGGCGTCCCCTTCACGACGCCCCAGGAGTCCTCGTTCAGCTCCATGTTCACGAGCACGTACCCTGGCATCGTGCGCTTCTCGACGGTGACCTTCTGGTTGTCCTTCATCTCGGAGACCGATTCAGTGGGGACAACCACCTGACGCACGTTGCGTTGCTGGCCGAGGGACACGACCCTGTGTTCGAGATTCTGCTTCACCTTGTTCTCGTGCCCCGAGTAGGTGTTCACTACGTACCAACGAAACATTGAGTATTCCTGGCTGGTGGGAGTTGACGGAAGATGAGGGCGCCGCTGAAGCCCGCCTCAGCGTGCAGGCGCACTGAAGAGCAGGCGGCAGGGACCGCCCTGCGGCCCGCGAAGTGTTGCGCACCGCATCAGGCGATGCTCAGAGGATGAGTTTGATGATGTGTTCTGCGACCCAGTCCGCAAGTCCGAGGTAGATGCCCGCGACGAGGACGAAGCCGAGAACGACCGCCGTCGCCTGCCAGACCTCTGGGCGATCTGGCCATTGAACTCGCTGCAGCTCCGCCCAGCTCGCGCGCAGGAACGCGATCGCCCTGCTGCCGGGGCGACCACCGTCGGAGCGTGACGTTGCAGACCGGTGCGAGGTGTGATCAGAAGGACGAAGCGAGCCTTCGTCAGGAGCACCCTCACCGAGCTCCTCGTCGTCGCGAAGCGGGCGCTCAACCCCTGCGGCCCCTCTGACAAGCGCGGCGTCGAACTCATCGACGTCAGCTGAGGCGTGCGTGAGCGCAGCCGGCAGGTCAGCCCTGACGAGCTCACCTGAGAGCAGCTCACCTGCCCCTGAGCCCGCCACCTCTCGACGTCGCTGCCTCGCATGCCTTCGTTCACGGCTCACTTCAGCGCTCCGCGCTAGCGAGTCTCCCTGTGGCCGGTGTGCCTGCGGCACCAACGGCAGTACTTGCGCAGCGTGATCCTGTCAGGGTTGTTTCGCTTGCTCTTCTTCGTCTGATAGTTGCGGCGCTTGCACTCCTCGCAGGCGAGGGTGACAGCGATTCGAACGTCTCCGCGAGCCATGTCGTCGGCGCCCCTGTCTCGTCGTTGCCGTCTGAGCGAAGAAAAACCCCGCCCAGACGCGAGGTTGGAGGCAAGTCTAGCGCGCCTGAAGGCTGCGCGCATGGGATCGCTGCCGTCGCAGCGAGAGCTCGCAGGCCCTTTCGCCGGCGAGACGGGGCTGCAAACGCCAAAGGGCCGCAGCAGCGCACGCCAAAGGGCCGCGGCAGCGCACGCCAAAGGGCCATGACAGGGAGCGTCAGAGAGCCGCGAGCACCGCGACGATCACGTAGATCGAAATCAAGGCGAGGCCCTCGAACGCGCTCGCCTCGCCGTCGCCTGCGACCTGCCAGACGATCAGCGTCATCAGGCCCAGCGCACCGATGTAGACGGGTTGCAGCGAGAACGTCAGCGCAGTTGGCAGCAGAAGCGAGATCAGCACGAGCGCGGGGTAGAGGAACGCGGCGATCTGGGCGACGGAGCTCTTCACGACTGAGATCGCGAGATCGAACTTGCCCTGTGCAGAGAGCACGACGCTCGAAGCATGCTCGACAGCGTTGCCTGCGATCGCGACGATCACGAGGCCGGCGAAGGCCTTCGAGAGATGCAGCCTCAGGATCGCAGGACGCAGCGCGTCTACGAACCACGCTGAGACGAAGCCTGATGCCACCCCAGCGAGCAGGAGCAGCAGCAGGCTGCCTGCAAGCGGCAGCCGCGCAAGCCCTGTCGACGCAACGCCGCCTCGATCGAACACGCTGCGCGCGATCCAAGCGCCATACACGACGAGCAGGCATGCAGCGGCGACGATCGAGACCGTCCTCGGCTGCGTCGTGCGTGGCGCAAGCCCAAGCGATCGACTCGACAGGACGATCGCGAACAGCATCACGAGCAGAAGCGTCACCGTGTCTCTCGGAAGGCCCTTCGCGAAGCGCATCCTGCCGCCCTTGGAGCGTGCGCTGCCGACGAGGATGACGATGCCGAGGAGCAGCAGGGCATTCGCGAGCAGTGACCCGACGATCGCCGTCTCGGCGACGATGAGCTCGTTCGCACCAAGCGCGAACACGATCACGAGCAGCTCAGGAAGGTTCCCAACCGTCGCATGAAGAAACCCTGTGACCGGTGCACCGAGGTGCTCGCCCACCTCGTCAGTCGAGAAGCTGAGGACCCAAGCGAGCCCAGCGAGGGCGAGTGCGGCGAGCAGGAACTGCGGCACAGGCGCGAAGCGCTCACCGTGGGCGACGGCGGCGAGCACGAAGGCCGCCGCGACTGCGAGTAGTGATGCACGCTGCAGCGGACTGAGGTTCGCCATCGGTTCGGCGCGACGATACCCGCTCTGGAGGGGGAGATGAGGCGAAGGCGAGCGCCTCGAGACAGACGGAGGCGACACGCATCGAGCGGCGGTGCACATCGAGAGGCGACCGACTGCGATCGGCGGTGTGCACCGGCGCGCGAGCACTTCGATGCGCGCAGAGCGCCTGCGGCGAATCAGACCAAGTACGCTTGCGTTGGAGTGAGGCTTGCGCGGTTCACTGTCGAAGGTGGTGTCAGGCCCCTCACTGGCGAGGTGAGAGGAGGTCGGGCGATCACGTTCGAGGAGCAGCGGCCCATTGAGGAGCTGATCGCATCTCGCTGCCTTCACCCTGCAAACGGCCGCTCCTTCGACCTGGCGGAGGTGAGGCTGCTCGCGCCGATTCAGGCCCCGCGCGCGATCTTCGGCATCGGCCTCAACTATGAGGATCACATCGCAGAGACAGGGTCGAGCCGCCCTGCGGAGCCGCTCGTGTTCCTCAAGCTCCCCTCCTCAGCATCACCAGGCAACGGCGAGATCCGCTGCCCTGCCGTCGTCAAACGCCTCGACTATGAGGGTGAGCTCGCCGTCGTGATCGGAGCCGGAGGCTCCGTGGCAGGGTATGCGATTGCCGACGACCTCACGGCGAGAGATCTGCAGAAGAGGGAGTCTCAGTGGACGAGGGCGAAGGGCGCTGACGGGTTCTGCCCATATGGGCCCTGGATCACGACCGTCGATGAGGTGCCAAACCCCCATCAGCTCGCACTCCGCACGTGGGTGAATGGACAGCTGCGCCAGAACTCGAGCACCGCGAACATGCTCTTCGCAATCGACGAGCTGATCGAGTTCATCTCGCAGACCTGCACTCTCGCCCCAGGCGACCTGATCCTCACAGGCACCCCATCAGGCGTCGGCATGGCCTATGACCCTCCGCGCTTCCTGCAGTCAGGCGACGTCGTCAGGATCGAGATCGAGCGGCTCGGCTCGATCGAGCATCGCATCGCCTGAGCGCGACTCAGTGGCTTGCGAGGACCCTGTCGATCAGGCCGTACTCGAGCGCCTGCTCAGCGGTGAAGAAGCGGTCCCGCTCCATGTCTTCGTGGACCTCCTCGATGCTCCTGCCTGTGTGGTGCGCGTAGATGCGGTCGATCCGCTCGCGGATCGAGATGATCTCGCGAGCATGGATCTCGATGTCGCTCGACTGGCCTTCGAAGCCGGCGGATGGCTGGTGGATGAGGATGCGGCTGTTCGGCAGCGCTGCGCGCTTGCCCTTGGTGCCGCCCGCGAGCAGAAGCGAGCCCATCGACATCGCGATCCCAACGCACATCGTCTGGATCTCTGGCTTCACGAAGCGCATCGTGTCGTAGATCGCAAGGCCAGAGTAGATCGATCCCCCTGGACAGTTGATGTAGATGGAGATGTCCTTGTCTGGCGCCTCCGCCTCGAGGTGCAGCAGCTGCGCGACGACGAGGTTCGCGACCTCGTCGTCGATCGGGCTGCCAAGGAAGATGATCCGCTCGTTCAGAAGGCGCGAGTAGATGTCGAATTCCCGTTCGCCTCTAGCGGTGCGCTCGATCACCATCGGCACGAGCTGATTTGCAGGCGATGAGCTCATGCTCGCCAGCCTACAGGTTCACGATGCGAATCCTGGATGTGAGGCAGCCGTTCGCGGAGGTTGGCGCGAGCCTAGAGGTTCACGGTGCGCATGCCCTGCTCGTCGTAGCGGTCGCCAGCGGGGGATCCGACAGCCTCCGCGAGCTGCTCGAGCTCGGCCTCGCTCAGCGTCATCTCAGCCGCTGCGAGGTTCTCCTCCAGGTATGAGACCCGCTTCGTCCCTGGGATCGGAATGATGTCCTGCCCCCTGCTCAGCACCCAGGCGAGCGCGAGCTGGGCGGGCGTGACGCCCCGCTGCTCCGCGAGCTCGCGCACCACCTGCGCGATCTTCGAGTTGTGCTCGAGGTTCTCGCCACTGAAGCGGGGGGCGCTCCTGCGGAAGTCCCCCTCATCGAGCTCCTCCGTCGAGGAGAACCGTCCCGCGAGAAACCCCCTTCCCAGCGGCGAGTAGGCGACGAGACCCACGTTCAGCTCCCTCAGCGTCGGCAGGACCTCCTGCTCGACTTCCCTGCTCCACAGGGAATACTCCGTCTGGACAGCGACGATTCGGTGCGTGGCGTGCGCCCGTCGGATCGTCTGAGCGCTCGCCTCTGAGAGACCGAGGAAGCGAACCTTACCCTCCTCGACCAGCTCTGACATCGCTCCGACGGTCTCCTCGATCGGGACCTTCGGGTCCACGCGGTGCTGGTAGTAGAGGTCGATGTGGTCGACGCGAAGTCGCTTCAGCGAGCCCTCGCACGCCTCGCGCACGTACTCAGGGCGCCCATCGATCGTGCGCCCTCCTTCAGCGCGAGGCGCAAGCTTTATCCCAAACTTCGTCGCGAGGAACACCTCATCCCTGCGTGAGGCGATCGCCTCCCCGACGAGCTCCTCGTTCGTATGCGGCCCGTACATGTCGGAGGTGTCGAGGAAGGTGCACCCGAGATCGAGCGCGCGCCTGATCGTCGCAATCGATTCAGCTTCGTCTGCTGATCCGTAGAAGGCGGACATGCCCATGCAGCCAAGCCCGATCTCTGAGACCTCAGGCCCGTGAAGCCCAAGCGCACGTGTCTTCATCGGTCGATCCTCTCGGTCGCTCGTTGCCAGATCGTCTCGCCCGCTCGCTGCGGCACCAGCGAAAGCTGTGCCGAAGATGTGAGCAGCGACATAATGCCATTCACGCGATGTTCCCCGTCACGCTGCCGAACCTGCTCACAGTCGCAAGGATCATGCTCGTCCCTGCGCTCGTCGTCGCGCTGCTCGGCAACAGCTCCTCTTCGGACGTCGTCGCGGCGGTCATATTCGCGCTCGCCTCTCTCACCGACCTCCTCGACGGCTGGATCGCGCGAGCCCGTGCATCGGTCACGACGTTCGGCAAGCTGATGGATCCCCTCGCAGACAAGCTGCTCGTCGTTGCCGCGCTCGTCTCGCTCGTCTCGCTTGGACGGCTGCCAGCGTGGGTTGCGATGGTCATAATCGCAAGAGAGCTCGCGGTCACAGTGCTCCGCCTCAGTGCAAGCCAAGCGGGCGTCGTCATCGCCGCCTCACCGCTTGGGAAGATAAAGACGGCGATGCAGATAGCAACGCTGCTCACCTTGATCGCCGTGCATTCACAACCGCTCGCAGTCCAGCTGCTGCTCTACCTCACCGTCGCGGTGACCGTCATCTCTGGCCTCGACTACTTCTTCGGACTGAGGCGCAGGCTGAGCGAAGCGGGCTCGCAGGGCGAGCCTCAGCTCGTCGAACCGGCTGAAAGCCACTGATGCAGGGACGTCTGCTGATCAGACGGCTCCCCTGAGGCGATCTCTGCGCGCAGCTCGCCGAGCAGGCCGTGGCGCTCTGCGAGGACGTTGTGCTGATGGATCGTCTCGAGGTTCTCCTGACGCGCGAGCAGAAAGCAGCGATCATCGAGGTCCGCGAACGCTGCTAACGCCCCTGCAATCATCTCGCGCACGCAGTCCTCGACGAACCGGGGGCGAAAGTGCGCCTTCTCGACCACGCTCACCTCATCGGATCGCTTCATCAGCTCATAGATCTCAGAGGACATCGAGCTCTCGACGATCTCGAGCAGCGTCGACGCCTCCACGTCGATGTCCATCTCCTCGCAAAAGCCGAGCTGAAGCGTGCCGATCCCGCGCTGGTTGTGTGTCGCGACGGGCACCTGCGTGAGGATCACGTCGATCTCGCGCGAGGAGAACCCCTCCGCGAGCAGCCGCTCCCTCGCCCGCCCCGCGACGAGCTCCTGGGCACAGGGGCAGGCGGTCATCCCTGTCGCTGAGACGCCGACGAGCCGGCGGGTGCCCTGCTGCGAAGCGACCGCCCTGCCGTGGAGGGTGTAGATCTCCTGGGTTTGGACCCCTGACAGCGGCGCTGGCTTGTACTCTGGGTAGCGGGCGCTGATCGTCACCTCCGCGCGCCGCGCCCGCTGCCTGTCCCGAACGAGCTCAGCTATCTCACAGGCGAGGCTCTCCGCGCGGAAGGGCGCCTCGCCGAGGACTATCTCGCCGATCGTGTCGTTCACGACCTCCTCGAAGCGGGACATGTGCGCACCCTTCTGATGCGAGCCGAGATCGACGACGCACTCGATGCGAGCTGAGAACAGCTCGTCGCGGATGCGCACGACCTTCTCCACTTCAGTCACGCCCACATGCGAGAGCGAGATGCGGATCGACGGCGAGCGCGCCTGGACGTCTCCAGCTGGAGCGGACCCGATCAGGCGAGCCGCCTGCCCCGCAGGCTCAGAGGTCGTCGATTCAGTTGTGCTCCGCACCTGCGCTAAGGGTATCGATCCTGGGGCATCGACCGGAAGCGGGTCCCCCAGCGTCGATCGTGGGTGGCACCAAGCCCTCCCAGCGGACGATTCTGGTGGCAGGCCGCACATGCACCGATGTTGGGCAGGTGCAGTCGGGCCGGCAGACGGTCGCGCCCGGGGGTCAGGGTCACGCTCGTGTGGGTGGTCGTATCGCCGGAGCGACAGGGCGACAGACGGTCGCTCCCGAGGGCTAGACTTCCGATTCCAGGCGGCGGGGTTCCCGAGCGGTCAAAGGGGACGCGCTGTAAACGCGTTGGCTCTGCCTTCGCAGGTTCGAATCCTGCCCCCGCCACTGCCTGCGCTCTGTCGAATCGTGCTCCTCACTGCTCGAGCCTCGAGGCTGCAGGCAAGCCGTCGACGGGGGCCCAGGACGCCATCTCATCGAGCAGCGATGCCGGCTCCGCTGAGGCGATCGGCAGCCGTTCAGACTCGCGGCCCGTGAAGGACTGCTCCTGTGCGCGACGCAGCTGAAGCAGCACTGGGTCGTAGTAGCCACCGACGTTCAGCAGCCCGCACGGCTTCGCATGAATTCCGAGCTGGGTCCATGTCATCGCCTCGAACAGCTCCTCGAGAGTGCCGAGCCCACCTGGCAGCGCAAGGAAGCCGTCTGCGAGCTGCGCCATCGTCGCCTTTCGCTCGTGCATCGTCTCGACGACCCGCAGATCTGTGAGCCCGTCGTGGGCGATCTCCCGCTGCATCAACGCGCGGGGGATGACGCCGATCACCTCGCCGCCGCCCTCGAGCACCGCGTCGGCGAGTACGCCCATCAAGCCGACCTTCCCACCGCCGTAGACGACAGCTGTTCCACGGCTGACGAGCAGTCGCCCAAGGGCGCCCGCCGCCTCAGCGAAGGCGCGGTCGGCCCCCAAGCGTGCTCCCGCGAATACACACAGCCGGCGCATCAGCGGTCAGTCTATGTCCGGGCGCCAGACGATCCCAGCCCAGGCGGCTGCTTTCATTCGCTCATCGCGCTGAGCGGACAGGGCAAGCGCGGCGGCGGCGGCAGGAGCGCTTGAACGCGACAGCGACCTGACTCACGCGCCAGGAGACGATCGGCGATGGATGCATCGCAGAACAAGAGTCGAGCATGGACAGTCCAACGGACACAGAGCCTCAGAGTCAGACACCGACGCCCACCGCGCTTCAGCGCGCGATCATGTGCATCCTCCTGTCCTCCGAGGGCTGCTGGACGGTTGCGGAGGTTGAGCGGCAGCTCGCCGCTGCCCCCTTCACGATCGCAGACGCGCTCTCAGAGCTCAGGGCAGCGGGCCTGCTCAACGCCGAGGGAGGGCTCGTCTTCGCGTCGGCGGCAGCTCGCGCGTTCGATGCGCTTGGCATCTGAGCGAGCCTGCACCAACAGCTCGAAGTGGCGCTCCGCACCTCGGCGAGCGCCGCCCGCTTCAAGCACGCCCGCGCCGACCGCCGCCCCGGAAAACGCGCGACAGCGGGGCTAGGATGTCAGCCAGGATGACTCGGCATGCGCAGGAAGATCCCCAAGGAACAGTCGGAGCGCACTCCAGCCCCGCTTACAGCCTTTCGCTCCAGGCAGATGAGGCACAGACAGCGGAGCGGGCGGTGCGCCTGCTGCTCACAGATGAGTCCCATGAGCCGACGATAAGGGCGATCGCGAGGCAGACGCTCGCACAGCTTCAAGAGCGCCTGCCAGGCGAGGACCAGCCGCAGCCGCTTCACCTCACTGAACCTCAGCTCAAGATCTTCCACACCGCCGTGAAGATCCTGCTCGACGACCTGCAGCGCGACCAGGCGGAGCAGCGGCAGACGCTCATGCAGATTCTCCGCAAGCTGCCTGATGAGCACGCGATCAGAGCGATAGCGATCCGATAGCCGCCGGACCTCGCAGCCTACCGCTGCTGAGATCGCGCTCGCAGGCCGCGACCATCATGCCATCTGCTCGGTGGTGTCGGTCGCCCTCTCCGCAAGCCAGCGCCAGAAGCGACGTGCGGGCCCTTCGGGGGCGGGCCTCCTCCGTCTCACCGCGCGCAGCTCACGGGCGAGGCTCACGCCGCGAATCGGCAGCGCGACGTGCGTGCCTGCACGCCGCTCCTCCTCGATCGCGAGGGAGGAGATGATCGTGAACCCTTCGTCGCTCAGCGCCCGCTTCAAGGCCTGCGTGCTCGCCGCCTCGAAGGATGGCACGAGCTCCACGCCTGAGCTCAGGAGTCTCGCGGCCGCAACCTCGCGAGTGCCTGAGCCCCGCTCACGCGTCAGGTATCGCTCGCGCAGCAGCTCGGCCGCGCTCAAGCTGCGTCGCGATGCCCAGCGGTGCCCTGCCGCGACGACTGCGACCAGGGTGTCGTGCGCGATCACCGTCGTCTCGAGATCATCGAGCTCACCCTCGGCCTCGACGAAGCCGACGGCGGCGCGCCCGCTGCGCACCGCATCGAGCGCCCCCTGCGAATGGACTATCTCGAGCTGCGGCTGCACCTCGGGGGCGAGCCGCCGGAACATCGACAGCCACGGCGGAAGCAGGAACTCCCCGATCGTGTGGCTCGCGCTCAGCTGCAGCTGCTGCTGCTGACGCCTGCTTGCCTGCGCGGAGAGGAGCGCAAGACGCTGCAGCTCGGAGAGCGCCTGCTTTGCTCCTGGATAGATCGCCTGGCCAAACGCGGTCGGCCTCGCCCCGTGCCGACCCCGCTCCAAGACCCGCGCGCCAAGTCGCCGCTCGAGCGCTTGGATGCGCTTGCTCACCGCTGACTGTGTGAGCGAGAGCGCATCCGCTGCGCCCTGGATCGAACCTGTCTCGTAGGCGGCGAGAAACGCCGCGAGCGGAGCGCTCGCGATCGGCTCGAGCGTCTCTGCGAACGCGCCGGCTCGAGCCTCGTAACCGGTCCTCACGCCGCGAGCAGTCGCCGCGCCGCTCAGCAGATCATTGCGGCCATCGCCTTCCACCTTTCTCATAATTGCATTCCTTGCCGGAATGGATCGGCGCTGAAGAAGACTGGTGCAGGGAGGGATCGGCGGCGATCCTGTCTGTCGATGTCTCTACGCACACAGGACACAGCGTCCGCACGAATCAACCCCTCAGCACAGGAGGGCCTCTCAGAAACCGACACCTCCGAGGCCCACGGAGCCTCCTCCGCGCGCCCTGCACGCGACGACTCCGCCGCAGTCCTTCCCCCAGGGGCGGGCAGCGACTCGAGGGCGGTCCTCCCCTCAGGCGCCCGCAGCGCCTCTGCAGCGCACTCACCCTCAGCCGCAGGTGGCGTGGCGGCCACAATCGGCTCCCAAGTGCCGCTTGCGACGCTGTCATCGCGCGCTGCAGACAGGCTCAGTGGCCTCGCGCCCTCATCGCGCTTTGCGAGCAGGCTCCCTGGCTTCGCGCTTTCAGCAGCCGTGGCCGCAGCCGCAACTGGCCTCGCAAGCATCGTCCCGCTTGGCTCAGGCCCAGTGCTCGCGATCCTGCTTGGCCTGCTCGTCGGCAGCATCGTCGGGTCACGAGACAGCCTCTCAGCGGGCATCTCCGGCTCGAGCTCCTTCCCGTTGCGCGCGGCGGTGGTCGTGCTCGGCGCGCAGCTGCCACTTCAGACTGTCGTCACGGAGGGTGTTCGCTCGCTTCCCGTCATCGCCCTCACACTCGGAGCCTGCCTCTTGGCTGCGAGGGCACTTGGCAGGGCGCTCTCGATCCCGAACCCGCTGCGCACGCTCGTCGGAGTGGGGACTGGCATCTGCGGCGCGTCGGCGATCGCAGCCGTCACACCTGTGATCGAGGCCGGAGAGCTCGATGTCGGTTACGCGGTCGCAACGATCTTCCTCTTCAACGTGCTCGCCGTCCTCACCTTCCCGCCCCTTGGCCACCTCATCGGTATGAGCGCAGGCGCGTTCGGCCTGTTCGCCGGCACCGCGGTGAACGACCTCTCCTCCGTCGTCGCGACCGCGAGCGCATACAGCGGATCCCTGCACACCGCGGTGATCGTCAAGCTTGCGCGCACGCTCATGATCGTTCCGATCTCCATCGTGCTCGGCATGCTCCACAGGCGGGGCAGCCAGCTGAGCGCTCGCGCTCGCACAGACGGGGAAACCCCCGCATCGAGGAGGCGGCCGGCAAGCAGGAGACTCCTCCGCGAGTCCCCTGGAGACAGGCTCGCCGCCGTCGGCGAGAGCCTTCAGCTGATGCCTCGCTTCCTCATCGGCTTCCTGCTGCTTGCGGCACTGCGAAGCGTCAACCTCATCCCACACGCCGTTGCGCCGGCGAGCGGCGAAGCGGCGACGCTGCTGATAACCATCGCGCTCGCCGCAGTCGGCCTCTCGATCGACATCAAAGCGCTGCGAGACACGGGGCCACGACCGATCCTGCTTGGAGCGGGCCTGTGGGTGACGGTCACAGCAGTCAGCCTCACCGCACAGGGCCTTGGGCTCGGCTGACGGCACTCTGCGGACCGAGCTGGCCCATCGGGGACCGCCCCCCTCGGAAACCGCCCCACGCTCGGGGACCGCCCCACGCTCGGGGACCGGCCCACGCTCAGGGACCGGCCCACGCTCAGGGACCGGCCCACGCTCGGGGACCGCCCCGCGCTCGGGGACCGCCCCACGCTCGGGGAGCTCGCGCGCCGCGCCCGCCCTGCGCCGCAGACGCTCGCGCGCCGCCCGCCTCCCTCACTGTCCAGTCGCGCGGTCCACGACGAGCCGAAGCAGGCGCTGCACTTCGTCCGCAATCGGCGACACTGCGTCATTCTCGACGATCGAGAGCATCCGTTTCGCATCGATCGCCGCAACGTGGGTCTGCCCTGCCTCGACGAACACGACGACGTTGCAGGGGAGAAGCGCGCCGAGCTCCGGCTCGGCCTCGAGCGCCTCGTGGGCCAGAGGAGGATTGCAGGCCCCAAGGATCAGATACGGCTCCCGGCTCACGCCGAGCTTCTGCTGCAGCGTCGCCTGCACGTCGACCTCGCAGAGAACTCCGAAGCCCTCCCTCGCCAGCTCCTCACGCACACGTCTCACCGCCTCGGCAAAGGGCAGCTTCGTGCTCGCGCTCAGTGTGTATGCGTTTCCCGTTCTCGACATGCCTGCTCCAGTTCCTTTCGCTTTGCCCTGCTTGCCATCTGCTGATGCAAGATCGCCTCTGGACTCTCCTCGCAGCTGCGCTCGAGGAAGGCGAATATCGCCTCCTCGCCGCAGTAGACCTGCTCGCCTGCGACCAGGACGGGGATCGCACTCTGGCCGCTCATCGCCTCGAGCTCAGCCCGCTGCTCGCGCGCAGCTGGCACTTGGCGTGCGATGAACGAGACGCCAAGCTCTGTGAAGCGCTGGCGCACCCGGCGGCACGATGGACACCACTCAGCCTGCCACAGCTCGAGCAGAGGATCGTGGCCCGTCATCTGCTGCGCACCACCTCAGTGACCGAACCGCACATCGGGGAGCACCTCGCGCAGCCACCTCGGGAGATGCCAGGCCCGCGCCCCCATCAGGCGCAACAGGACGGGGAGCAGCAGCAGGCGCACGAGGAACGCGTCGAGCAGCACCGCGACGCCGAGGATGATGCCCATTTCCTTTGGCGGCAATGGCCCAGAGAGCGCGAACGTGAAGAACACGGCGACCATCACGCCTGCGGCGGCGAAGATCACTCTCCCTGAGTGCGCGATACCGCCCACCATCGCCTCTCGAGCATCGTGGCTGCGGTCCCAGTGCTCCTTCGCGCTCGAGAGCAGGAACACCGTGTAGTCCATCGAGATCGCGAAGATCATCGCGAAGAAGAAGATCGGCCCCCAGGCGTCGAGGAAGCCCTGAGGCTCGAAGCCGAGCAGCGAGTGCAGCGCGCCATTCTGGAAGATCCACTTCGCGACGCCGAACGCTGCGCCGGTCGCGAGCAGATTCGTCAAGACTCCGGCGGCGGCGATCAAAGGCGCCTGCAGCGCGATCAGCAGCAGCAGGAACCCAAGCGCGATCACGACGCCGATCACAACCCAGGTCTTCGCCTGAAGCGCCTTCTCGAGGTCGTGGTCTTCGGCAACGG
>JAJYUP010000105.1 GCA_021792455.1 Actinomycetes bacterium
GCAAGTCACTCGTCAACACGATCCTCTCGAACAACGGCTACACCGTCGTCGATCTCGGCAAGCAGGTGCCGATCCAGACCATCCTCGACGCCGCGATCGAGCACGAGGCGACCGCGATCGGACTCTCAGCGCTGCTCGTCTCCACCTCGAAGCAGATGCCTGCATGCATAGCGGAGCTGCATGCGAAGGGCCTGCCATACCCTGTGCTCATCGGGGGCGCGGCGATCAACAGGGACTTCGGCTACCGTGCGCTCTACCCGGCTGGCAAGGAGTCTGACGAGGTCTACCAGCCTGGCGTCTTCTACTGCAAGGACGCCTTCGAGGGTCTTGCCGTCATGGATCAGCTGATCGACGAGCAGGCACGGACCTCGCTTCTTCAAAGGCTGCGCGTGGCCGCTGAGCACCACAGGCGCACGACCTCACAGCAGCAGGAGCTGCCCACTGACGATGACACCGTGCGCTCAGCTGTGCGCACAGACGCACCGGTGCCAACGGCCCCTTTCTGGGGCGCGAAGGAGATCACCGTCGACCTTCAGGAGGTCTACTCCCACCTCGACACGCACGTGCTCTTCAAGCTGCACTGGGGCGGCAGGGGCGTGAAGGGGCAGGCGTGGAGAAAGCTTCTCGCCGAAGACTTCAAGCCGCGCCTGAAGCGCATGTGGGAGCAACAGGACTACCTGCATCCGCGCGCTCTGCTCGGCTTCTTTCCATGCTATGCGGCTGGCAACGAGATCGTCGTGCTCGATCCTCAGGCCCTCGGGCTCATCGATGGACAGCCAGCCGGCGCAGACGCCTCCGCGCGCGCACGTCAGCTGGGGAAGGCGGCCGAGCTGACGCGCTTCTCCTGCCCGCGCCAGCCGAAGGGAGAGAGGATCTGCCTCGCAGACTTCTTCAGACCGGGACTGCCTCGAGAGAACGGGATGCCAGGATCAGCGGGCCCTCCAGACCAGCTCGACGTCGTCGCGCTGCAGGCGGTGACGGTCGGCGGGCAGGCGACCGAGCTCATCGGCACCCTCGAGCGCGAAGGGCAGTTCGCGCAGCAGCTGTTCGTTCATGGCCTCAGCGTCCAGGTCGCTGAGGCGCTTGCAGAGTGGCTGCACGCGAAGGTGCGGCAGATGTTCGCGATCCCAGCCACCCAGGGTCGGCGCTACTCCTGGGGGTACCCTGCGGTGCCTGACCAGAGCGAGCACGTCAAGGTCGACCAGCTGCTTCACCTGAGCGAGATCGGGATGTCGATCAGCGACGGCTATGCGCCAGAACCGGAGCAGTCGACGCTCGCGCTCATCGCCCATCACCCCCAGGCGATCTACTTCGGCACTCGGCAGGGACGCCTGCCAGACGACTGCTCGCCGGACGAGGTGATTAAGGGCTCCCCCAAGGATCCCTCCCTCTTCGACGCTGCTTCGCCAAGCCCTGAGCCTCCAGACGACGACCTCGACGAGGCCGAGGATCAGTCAGCGCAGGGTGAGGGCAAGGACGGGGCAGCTCAGGGCGAGCACGCAGAGCAGGGCGAGAACGGTGAGGGGGCAGCTCAGGGCGAGTACGCAGAGCAGGGCGAGCCCCTCGCCGTGCGGCGAGGAGGCTGAGGGGGCGTCTCAGGCTGAGCTCAGCGCGAGATCGACGCAACCCCAGGGCACCTCAGGCTGAGCTCAGCGCACGACTGACGCAACCCCAGGGCACCTCAGGCTGAGCTCAGGGCCGGCGCGCCCCAGTGCCGGCGGCAGCGCGTTCGACGGCCAGCTGCGCGCTTCCAACCACCTGCCTGCCGCCGCTCTGCAGCGGCCTCAGCTTCACTGGCGCCGCATGGACCGTGCGCAGGCGCAGCTCCCGCCAGGAGATGCCCTCCTTCATCAGCGCTGGCAGGCCCATCGCGATCGCCGCCGCGATCTCGATCGCCTGAAGCACGATCCCATACGCAAGTGCGCTTGGCGCCGATACGTGGTAGGCGCCTGTCAGCACCGCTGCGCAGGCGGCTTGGAAGACGCCCACGTTCGCCGGCGTCAGCGGAACGAAGGCGGTGGCGTTCACCGCGAAGAGCACCGCAAGCGCGGCCCCGAGGCCCGCTCTCCCCTGCAGCCCAAGTGCGTTGAGCACGAGCCAGCAGGAGGCCATCTGAGCAGCCCAGGCTCCGAGCTGGAGCATCGCCGCGAGCGCGGAGGCCCTCCGGTTTGAGAGCAGCGCCAGGCCATCTCTCAGTCGCTGCAGCACGACGCGAACGCCCGCCTCGATGCGATGCAGACGCGCCCACCGTACGGTCACTCCCTCTCGCTCGCTCAGCACTGGCATGAGCGTCGCCGCAAGCAGCACGGCGCCTGGCGCCAGAGCGAGCGCGACCAAAACGCCCTCGCCGTGCGAGAGGTGCACGCTCACAAGCGCCACGCCGCCGACGATCGAGAGGGCGAGCAGGTTCAGCAGAGTCTGCAGGACAATCGTCGCGAGCAGCACGGGGAGCGTCTCGAGGGCACGGCCGAGCCTTCGGGCGACGATCAGAGCTCGGGAGGTCTCACCGAGGCGGACTGGCAGAGTCGCTGACATCAGCACGCCTATCAACGTGCCCTGCAGCGCGTCTGCGAAGCGCGCTGGCCGCCACGTCGGCGCCCTCGCCAGGATCGAATGCCAGGCGAGCGCACGCACCAGCATCGCGCCGCACATCACCGCAAACCCCGCGAGGATCAGGCCCGGCTTCGAAGAGAGGCTGCCGGCCAGCGACTGAGCGACGTTCATCGGGCCGACGCCGATGAACGCGAGCGCCATCAGAGAGAGTGCGACCACCGCCGCAACCAGCCGCACGCGCGCCCTGCCGCTCAGCGCTCTCCTGCGGCCTCGCGTCTGCTCGATGCTGTGCAGGCGCTTCGCCTTCACGCGGGGCTGCAGGTCGGCGGGCGCCAGTCCGAGACGCAGCTTTGCGCCCATCAGCCGCCCTGAAGGCCTTCGTGCCGCGACTGTGACCGCCTCCTCGTAGGCCTCGAGCACTTCGGCGGCGATCTGGGGCCAGGCGAACCGCTCGGCCCGCTGCCGTGCGCTGCGCGCCATCGCCCCACGCCTGCTGCCGTCCAGCGCGAATGAGCGCAGCGCCTCCGCAAGCGCGACAGGGTCTCCCGGCGGCAGAAGGATCCCGTCCTCTCCGTCGCGGACGACGTCACGGTATCCGACTATGTCGGAGGCGATCACTGGAGTCGAGGCGGCGAACGCCTCCGTCAGCACCATCCCGAAGCTCTCCCCCCCAAGTGAGGGGGCGCACAGCACATCCGCGCGCTCGAGCTCGCGCGCCTTCTCCTGCTCTGATGCCTTGCCAAGCGCGTGCACGCCCCCCTCGTCGAGCATCAGAGGCGCCACCTGCTCGCGGCTCACACCGACGAGCGTCAGCGTCGCTGGCACCTGCTCGCGCAGAGCCTCGAATGCTCGCAACAGCACCGGCAGGCCCTTCCGCTCCACCGCCTGGCCGATGAACAGGATGCGCAGCGGCCGAGCGCTGCTTGCGCAGGCGGCATCGACCTCCCGCGGCGCGGCGAGGTGCACCCCGTTCGGGATCACCCTGTAGCGGCCGCCGAAGAAGCGTCTCGCGGTCCATGCGGCGGCCTCTGAGACAGCTATGCGCGCATGCAGCCGGTTCATCCGCCGTTCGGCTCCAAGCAGCCGCGCGCAGCCGTTCGTGATCGCGTTGCTCGAGTAGGTGTGAAAGGTGCCGACGGTTGGGATGTCCGCGTGTGGACGCAGCGCAAACCAGGAGAGCGCCGGCACGACAGGCTCGTGGATGTGCAGCACGTCGCAGCCACCACGACGGATCTCCCTGCGCATCGCCGCCACCGCAGAGGGGCACAGCGAGACGTTCGAGACAGCGCCGTTCGCCCGCAGGCCGACCGTGCGACCGAGTGGGACGAGCGCGTCTGGGACCGGCAGCGGCTGGGGCGGGGCACCCTTGTGAAGCGCGCGGGCAAGCCGATCGTCAGGGTCGATCGGCGCAAGCAGGCGCACTTCGTGGCCGGCCCTCACAAGCTCCTCTGAAAGCGCATCGATGTGCCGGGTCACTCCCCCTGGGTAGGTCCACGAGTAAGGGGAGAGCAGAGCTATCCTCACACCCAGACTCTAAAGCGTCGACGGACTGATCGCTATCATCGAGCTCCGTGAGCGAGCGGCGCTTCGTCAAGTACACGTTCCTCTCCGTCGACCCTGCCTGGCGGCGGCTCGACGCGGCGGAGCGGACGCAGCACAAGCGCGAGTTCCTCGCCGCCTGCGAGGACTTCGCAGAGGGGCACCTGCTGCAGTCCTTCTCGCTCATCGGCACGCGGGGCGATGCGGAGCTGCTGATCGTCTGCGAGGCGGAGAACCTCAACACGATCCACGAGTTCCACGTCGTGCTTCTGCAGAGCGGGCTGATGAAGTGGTCGAGCATCCCCCACTCCTTCCTTGGGATGCGAAAGAGCTCTGAATACTCCGAAGACGTTCGCGCGATCCCCAGGGGGTTCGAGGGCAGGTACGTGTTCGTCTACCCGTTCGTCAAGTCGCGGGAGTGGTATGCACTGCCTGACACGGAGCGCTGGCGGATCATGCAGGACCACATCGCGGTTGGACGTCGATACCCAGGTGTCGACAACCACACGATCTACTCCTTCGGTCTCGACGACCAGGAGTTCGTAGTCGCCTTCGACACGGATGACGTCGGCACGTTCCTAGACCTCGTCCAGCGCCTGCGGAGCACGGAGGCCTCCCGCTACACCGTCAGGGACACGCCGAGCTTCACCTGCATCGCGGCCTCGCTGCCGCGTGCACTCAACGCCCTCGACGGCGAGTCCGTCGCGCTCCAGTCGCTCGCAGGCGCCTGAGGCAGCTCGCAGTGAGCAGCGGCAAGCGCCACCTGCGCGCCGCCCGACCCACCTCCGCTCATCCGCGCGCCTGCAGCGATGCGATCGCCCACCTGCGCGCTTCCGACCCCGTTCTCGCCCGCCTCATCGACGAGCTCGGCGAGCTGCCGGACGGCAGGCAGGGCCGGCCTCATCCCCACGATCACTACGGCGCGCTGCTGCGCTCGATCGTCGGGCAGCAGCTCTCCGTGAAGGCGGCTTCCGCGATCTACAGCCGCATCCTTCAACGATATGGGGGCCGCCCGCCCACGCCCGCTCAGGTCCTCGCGGAGGACCCCGATCAGATGCGCGCGGCCGTTGGCCTCTCAGCGGCGAAGGTCGGCTTCCTGCGCTCACTCGCAGAGCACGTGCAGGATGGTCGCCTCGAGCTTTCGAGGCTTCACTCGCTCCAAGACGACGAGGTGCTCGCAACGCTCTCAGCGGTGAAGGGGATAGGCGAGTGGACCGCCCAGATGTTCCTCATGTTCCATCTCGGGCGCGAGGACGTGCTGCCTCTCGGCGATCTTGGGATCAGACGAGCGATTCAGCGCACCTACGGCCTGCCGGCCCTGCCTGATCCGCAGGAGGTCGAAGCGATCGCGCAGCCTTGGCGCCCGCACAGGACGCTCGCCTGCCGCCATCTGTGGCGCTCGCTTGCAAACGAGCCGGCAGCGACGCCCAAGACCACCGCCGCATCACTGCGGGCCCGCGCTTCCCGTACGTAGTCTCCCGAACCGACCTCGGCGTCATCTGCTGATCGAATGCCTGTTCGATCCCGGATGTGCGCCGCAGACGCCTGTGAGAGTTTTCTCATCAGAACAGGCATCAGATCGCACGAGAGATTCGGCACGTAGAGACGGGACGGAGCTCACCGGCAGATCCCGATGCGAAGCAGCCGCTGCGCTGCGGGCCAATTGATCACTCGAGCTCCCACCCTGAAAGGAGGAGATTGATGAGACGCAGGACATTCGACATCATCACCAGCGCGGTCGGGCTGGTCACAGTGGTCGTTCTGCTCGTCGCGGGAGGCCTGCTGATGTGGGCGTACGCCTTCACCCACGACGAAGTCCACAAACAACTCGCCGCCCAGGAGATCTACTTCCCACCGAAGCAGGCCTTCGAACACCCGAAGGAAGGCACCGAGATCACGAAGTCGATGATCCCGAGCGTCTCGCAGTACGCCGGCCAGCAGCTGCTCACCGGCCAGCAGGCTGAGGTGTGGGCGAACGACTTCATCGCAGTGCACCTCTCCGAGATGCCCTACAAAGGGGTCTACGCGAAGATAAGCGAAGCGGCGCGCGCGCATCCTGAAAGCAAGCAGCTCGCCGCGCTCGAGCAGACCTCATTCCAGGGCACGACGCTGCGCGGCATGCTGCTCGACGCCTACGCCTTCTCCGTGATCGGCACCGTGACCTTCTGGGCCTCGATCGCGTCGTTCAGCCTCGCGCTCATACTCTCGGTGCTCGTCGCGCTCGGCTTCTGGCACGCGCGTCGCACGCCGCTCGAGGAGGAGCTGCTCGTGCACAACCAGAGCGCGCACGCACCTGCCACGGGCGGAGCGTGAGCCAGCCCGGAGCGCGAGAGAACGCGGAGCTCAGAACCCGGGGCGCGAGACGAACGAAGTGAGGTGAGCCCGCGTTCGAACGAGATCGCCGCCTGCGCAGCGCTCAGTCCGCCCCAGCCATCTGCCTCAGACCGCCGAGAGCTGCTCTTCGTCGGCGACTCTGAAGGACGAGCCGCAACCGCAGGCGGCGACGACGTTCGGGTTCTCCACCTTGAAGCCAGCCCCCTGGAGGCTCTCCTCGTAGTCGATGACCGAGCCTCTCACGTAGGGCAGGCTCGAGCGGTCGACGAGCAGCTTCAACCCGTGGTCTTCGAACACCTCGTCATCCTCGCGCTGCTCGTCGAACGCGAGCTGGTACTGGAACCCGGAGCAGCCTCCGCCACGAACGCCAACCCGCAGCCCCGCGAGGGCGACATCGGCATCCTGTGCAGCGAGGAACTCGCGGACCTTCTCTGCACCCTTGTCCGTGATCGAGATCATCGACAGCGAGTATAGCTGCCGTCCGGTGCGCCGGCCTGCGAAGGGCGCACCCAGGACCGGCGAGGCCGCGTCCAAGGCTGGCGAGGCCGCGAAACCAAGCTAACCTGAAGCGATGCCATCTGCAGAGGAGTTGAAGCATCGCATCGAGGCGGCGATCCCAGGGGCGCGCGCTGAGGTCGAGGACTACACGGGTGGAGGCGACCACTTCGAGGTCAGAGTCGTCTCTGCGGCGTTCGACTCTCTCAGCCGCATAGAGCGGCACCGCCTGATCTACGAGATCTTTCGGGAGGAGATAGGCGGGCCGATCCATGCGCTGTCTTTGAGGACGGAGACCCCATCAGAGGCCGAGTCGACCTCTCAGCCGACGGCCCGATAGGAGCTGACCAACCTCGCAGACGAGCACCACAGACCCAGGCGGCACAGACCGCCACAGACGAGCACCACAGACCGGAACCTCACACAGCAGCACCACCCACCCGAGCTCTAAGACCAGCACGACAGACCCGAACTTCACAGGAGCGACGATGTCAAGCAACGAAGGCAGCGAGATCCGCCAGGCGATCGCAAAAGCGATCGAGGACAACGAGGTGATCCTGTTCATGAAGGGGACGCCTGACGCCCCCGCCTGCGGCTTCTCCGCACGCACCGTAGCCGCGCTGCAGGCCGTCGGCGCCTCCTTCGCAGCGGTCGACGTGCTGCCTGATCCGCGGATCAGGCAGGAGCTCTCAGGACTGTCGAACTGGCCGACGATCCCGCAGCTGTTCGTGAAAGGAGAGCTCATCGGCGGCTGCGACATCGTCACCGAGATGTACGAGTCGGGCGAGCTCGCTCCTGCGCTTGGGCTCTCCCTGCAGAGCTGAGCGGCCCTCCCCCCGCCAGACAGCGCCGTCCCCGGCCCGCGGCCTCGCCGCCGCCCCACAGCGACCTCCCCCGCCCACACTGTCGCCGCCGCCCCACAGCAACGCCCCCGCGCAGGCATCCCCGCCACCCCGCAGGGGAGCTCCCGCCCCACGGCATCCCCCCGCCTCCACGCGTCATCTCCGCACGGCGCGCGCAGCAGCTGTGCGCTAGGGTGCCTGTCCCATGGCGCCTGTCGCGATCGTCAGCGACACGACTCACTACCTGCCCACAGACCTCGCGAAGAAGGAGGGCATAAGCCAGGTCAGCCTCTACGTCCGCTGGGACGGCGAGGCGGTCCCTGAGCTGCAGATGGACAGCTTCGACGCCTTCTACGAGCGTCTGCGGCAGGATGCGCACACGCCGACGACCTCCCAACCGTCGATCGGCGATTTCCTGCAGGTGTGGGAGCCGCTTCTCCAGGAAGGCAGAGACGTCCTCTCGATTCATCTCGCAGGCGGCATCTCAGGGACCTGCGAAGCGGCGCGACAGGCGCATGGGCTTCTCGCTGAGCGTGGTCTTCGCGATCGCGTGCTCGTGCTCGACGGGGAAACGAGCTGCGGCGGCCTCGGCTTCCTGCTGCTCGCCGGCGCCGCCGCCGCGCGCCGCGGCTTCAGCCTCCGGCAGGTCGCACAGCATGTCGAGGAGACCCGCGGCCAGATGAAGGTGTGGTTCTGCATCGACACCCTCGAGTTCCTCAGGAGAGGCGGCAGGATCGGCAAGGCGCAGGCCTGGCTT
>JAJYUP010000106.1 GCA_021792455.1 Actinomycetes bacterium
TACATCCACAGATCCCCCAGCCAGCGGTGCGCGCTGCGCTCTACGCCGGCTTCGAGGAGTCGATCGAGTTTGCGTTCGCGACGTACGGCATCGGCTGGCACTACGAGTCCGGAGTGCAGTTCCTCCGGCTCGCTCTCGCTGGCGTGTTCGACCGCTTCCCCGAGCTCCAGATACTGCTCGGGCACTGGGGCGAGGTCGTCTTGTTCTACCTCGACCGGGCCGACTGGCTTGCGAGCCAGGCCAAACTGCCGCACTCGTTCTCCGAGTACGTGCGCCGCAACGCCTACGTCACAGCCGGCGGCGTCTACAGCGAGCGCTGTCTGCGATGGGCAGTCGAGGTCGTCGGCGTGGAGCGCATCCTGTTTGCAACGGACTACCCCTACAGGCCGGGTCCAGATGGGGGCGTCGAGCACTTCCTCGACAGCACATCGCTCGAGCGCACGTCGAAGGAGCGGATCGCCGCGGGCAACTGGGAAGCGCTCGTCGCGGACATCAGGCGCTGATCGGCCGAGCTGCGACGGAGCCGCGAGGCCCCACAGATCGTCGGGGGCCAACCCGCGCAAGCGATGTTGCGAGCTGCTCTCCGCAGCCTGCGACGGGCACCCGCGGGCTCGCCCCACGCGGTGCGCGCGTCGACTCCCACCCGACCCCTACTGGGGTGGCCCTTCCGCGAGCGTGACCGTTGCGCTTGCCTTCTGGCCGGACGGCGTTCGCCAGCCGAACTTCACGCGTTCGCCGGGGTGATGTTGAAGGATGAGGTGGCTGAGTGCGGTAGGCGAGCTCACTTCGCTGCCATCGACTTCGGTGATGTAATCGCCTGCGGTCAGACCCGAGCTCGCCGCGGGCGTGCCGGAGATCACGTTCTCGACGAGGGCGCCACCGCCGCTGCTTCGAGCTTCGACCAGCACTCCGAGGAACCCAGTGGCACCGATGTGCACGGTCGACGCCGCTTCTTTCGAGACTATCCCGCCTGCGACGCTCTTCACCTCATCGATCGGGATCGCGAAGCCCTCATTGGCGGAGGAGGGCAGCTGGAAGGTCTGCGAGGCAGCGGTGTCCATGCCGAGAACTTCGCCGGAGCTGTTCACAAGCGGGCCACCGGAGTCGCCAGGTTCGAGATCCCCTTCGATCTCAATCATGTTGCTCAAATGCTCTTCCGTTCCGTCGATCTCATCGCCGGCGGTGATCGAGCGGTTCAGGCCGGCGATCTTGCCGCTCACGGCAGTCGGCGTCCCTCCGCGACCTCCAGCGTTTCCAATCGTCACGACGCTCTCGCCGACTTTGATACCGGCGGAGTTTCCGAGCTTCACAGTCTTCAGGCCAGAGGCGCCTTCGAGCTGCAGCACTGCGATGTCGTGACCGTAGTCATAGCCGACGACGTGGGCTGTATAGGTCTTGCCGTTGCCGATGTCCGTCGCCGTGATGGACGTCGCGCCGGTGATCACGTGATTGTTCGTCATCACCTCGCCGTTGGCTGTGACCACCATCCCCGTGCCAGCCGCAGCACCACCCTCGAGACCAAGCACGGTGTTGATGTCCACGAGTCCGGGGTCAACCTTCGAGGCAACCGATCCGACGGCGCCCTGGGAGCTGGACGAGCTGCCGCCTGATCGGGCGGCTTCTTCTTCAGCGGGGCTCACGCCTTCCTGTTCGTAGAAGCGAGGGCGTCCGGCACCGCCATATCCGTAGATGCCTTCCCGCACCCGCGGATACTCGAAGGCGCCGAACGAGCGGCTTCCTGAGGGCACGCGCCGGGCAGCTGAGGATCCTCCCCACAGAAAATGACCAGCGAGGACGCCGACAGCAACGGCGGCAAGCACCGCAACTGCGCTTCCGATCAGTAGTTTTCTCAACACGCGATCAGCCATGAGCGCATATTGGCGCGCAGAGGTTCGCGGACGCTGAAGGATGCATACGTCGAAGATAAAAATTCGCAAGCTCCCCCCCGCAGCGCTCCAGCGCCGCCCCGCGCGCATGCAGAGCCGCCCCGCGCGCATGCAGCGCCGCCCCGCGCGCATGCAGCGCCCCGCGTGGATCGAGTGCCGGATACAGGACGGCAACGCAGGGCTTCAGGACCCTCACGCAGGTGCGCAGAGCAGATCTGCACCTCGCAGAAGAGCATCACGGCCTCTGTGCCTGCGACCCCGTGCGTCGCGTGGATGATCATCTGAACAACCGGGGTACGCCGCTCGTGACTGCGGAGCAGCTGCGCCACCGCATGCAGCGCGGCGAGGCTCTGACGCTGCTCGACATCCGCTGGGAGCTCGGCAGAGGCGCACTGCGGGCGGAGTATGAAGAGAGTCACATCCCGCGTGCAGCTTTCGTCGATCTCGATGCAGATCTCTGCGCACCGCCAGGCGCGAGAGGGCGCCACCCGCTGCCGGAGCCTGAAGCCTTCGCCACCGCGATGCGAGGGGCAGGAGTCTGCCGGGAACGTGCCGTGGTCGTCTACGATGGCGCGTCGTCGCTCAGTGCGTGCCGCGCGTGGTGGCAGCTGCGCCACGCTGGGCATCGGCAGGTCCAGGTTCTCGACGGCGGGCTTGCGGCATGGGCCGCATGCGGCGGGGAGACCGCCTGCGGAAGCGAGCGTCCGCCTGACGGGGACTTCAGGTGGAGGGGTGATGGGCGGATGCCCGTGCTCGACGTCGAGGCCGTGCGCCGGTTCGCGGCGGAGGGGGTCCTGCTCGATGCGCGCTCAGAAGAGCGCTACCGCGGGGAAGCGGAGCCGCTCGATCGCAGGGCTGGGCACATCCCCGGCGCCTTCAACCGTCCGGCTGGCGCCAACCTCGGCCCCGACGGGCGGTTTCGCGGCGCTGGCGCTCTGCGGGCGAGCTTTGCTGCGGAAGGAATCAAGTCAGGGATGTCGATCGGCGTCTACTGCGGCTCCGGGATCACGGCCGCCCACACAGTGCTCGCGCTCGAGCTGGCAGGGTTCGAAGCTGCCCTCTATCCAGGGTCCTGGAGCGAGTGGGTCGCCGATCCGTCGCGTCCGATCGCGACAGGCGACGAGCCCCCAGGCGCTCTCGGGCGCCTGCTCCCAAAGCCGGCAGGCCGCTCGTGTCCTTAGACTGAGAAGCACGCTCGCGAGCCCGCCCACACCTGGCAGCCCACTTCTGTCTCACCTGTGCCGGCAGGCGCCCGTCACCGGAGGCGCGGGTTGCAGCGGCTACTCCCGCTTCCAGTCTCCCCGCAAAAGCGCCTTGTGCGCCCAGTGGTGCCACCCCTTCATCTGCGATGGGTCCTCGACGAACATCGCTGCGCCGCCGCCCGGCTCCGGCAGCGCGCGCACAGCCTCTGAGTCGATCGTCAGGTCGACGCCGCGCTCGTGAAGCGCGGCGACGTCTGCCGCTTGGACAAACCGTCGCCCGCCTCCTCCGATTGTGATCACGAGCCCGTGAAAGATGTCCTTCTCCTCAGCTGCGACGACATGGTTCACGGTGCCGACGTGCTCGCCGTCGGAGGCGATCACCGCCACCCCCTTCTCCAACACCTCGTATGCGATCGGCGCGCCCTCGTCCATGCTCCTCACGATACTCGAAGCGCACCGGAGCCCGTGCAGATCGGCAGCGCTCGGAGGGCAGCGCCTCGAGCACGGTCTTCGCTCACAGCCTCGCACCGAACCGGTCGGAGGGCAGCGCCTCGAGAACGGTCTTCGCTCACAGCCTCGCACCGAAGTGCTCGGCCACGCGCAGCGCGCTGAGGACACCGTCCTCGTGGAATCCCCACCCCCAGTAGGCACCGCAGAAGTGCGTCCGGTCTCGCCCGTCGATCTCCTTCACGCGCGCCTGCGCTCGCACGCCGGCATCTGTGTAGACCGGATGGGCGTACCACAGCCGTCGGATGATCTGCGCTGGGTCGATCCGCTCACTGCAGTTCAGGGTCACACAGAACTCACGCTCAGCCTGCAGCGACTGCAGGCGGTTCATGTGGTAGGTGACGGTCGTCACCGCCCTTGCCTTCGGCAGCAGATGGTAGTTCCAGCTCGCCCACGCGCGCCGGCGGCGGGGCAGCACCCGCGCGTCGGTGTGAAGAACGGCTTCATTTCGCTGATACGGAATCGCGCCGAGGATCTCGCGCTCGCGAGCGCTCGCGTCGGCGAGCAGCGCGAGCGCCTCGTCTGAGTGAGTCGCCAGCACAACCTCGTCGAATCTCTCCGCCTCTCCCCCAACCGGCTTCACCAGCACGTGATCATCCCGCCTCAGCACCGCCTGCACGGGGGTGCGCAGTCGCAGGCGGTGAGCGAACGGGCGAGTCAACGCCGCGACGTACGAAGCAGAGCCCCCGCGCACCGTGCGCCAACGCGGGCGCCCACGGAACGAGAGCATTCCGTGATTGTCGAAGAACTCTGCCAAGAACCACGCAGGGAAGCTCCACAGCTGCTCTGGGGCGGCCGACCAAACAGCCGATACCTGCGGCACTATCAGCCGTTCGATGAACTGTCGGGAGAAGCGCTGCTCCTCCAACCACTCGCGCAGGGACAGATCATCAGCACGGTCCTCGAGCAGCTCGCGTGCGGCGCGATTGAAGCGCGCAAGCTCGACGATCATGCGATGAAACCACGGCGTCACCAGATGCGCACGCTTCGCGAACAGCCCGTTCGGTGATGCGCTGCTGTACTCGAAGTCCCCAGATCCATCGCTGACGCTGAAGCTCATCGTCGAGGGCTGCGATGCAACCTCGAGCTCGGAGAGCAGCCGCTCGAAGTGCGGATAATTGCGGTCGTTGAACACGACGAATCCGGTGTCCACCTGATGACTCCCACTCGGAGTGTCGACCGTCACCGTGTGAGCGTGGCCTCCCGCATAGTCGTTGGCCTCGAACACCGTCACCTCGTTGCAGCGGTGCAACAGATGCGCAACGACGAGCCCTGAGACGCCTGCGCCGACGACCGCGATCCTCACAGCGGGCTCACTCGCGTGCTGAGTCGGTGGCCACGAGCCCCAGCTGACCGCGCGCGGCAGTCTGGAGGGCACCATCGCAGCCCTGGTCGCCGCCGCGAGGCCGAACAAGCCTGCCAGTCCGCTTCGCGCGATCCGTATGCAAATGGTCGGGGCGACAGAGAACGATCGTAGCGGCTTCATCGTCGCACCAAGGAAGCGGAAATGAGGGCGCCGAGGCGCTGGGCACAGAGTCGACTGCCTTTGCTGCTGCTCGGACTGCGTTGGAACACCAATCGCTCGGCACAAGCCCCCGTCTCGCCAGTGGTTCGTGCTCACCGCGTCGGCAAATGCCGCCGCTTTGATCTCGGCGCGGTCGGTGAGGACCATCTGCAGCCCGCAAGCGAGGTCATCGACGGCATCTCGCAAGAGTTCGATGATGCGGGTGAAGCTGTGATGAATCTGGAAGACGCAGCGAGGTCGGCTCGCTGCGAGGTCAAACGCGACATCGTTGAGGACCTCGGGCTTACGTCGTTCGGCATTCGCGGACGCGAGCCCAAGGAGGACGAGCTCGAGGAGCAGCAGATCGCCGCGGCCCTGCTCTCGTGCTGATCACGGTGGTCGAGCAGCCGCCGCACAGCCGGGAAGGGATCTGTCTTCCAGCTCCTTTCCCGCCGCCGCACAGCCCGCTCACGCATCTCCACCGTAAGCCGTTTGCCTGCCTTTGCCGTCACCCCAGCCTTCCAGCGAAGAAGGTCTCCGAGATTCCCGGGGCGTACCAACCCTTGGACAACCCTTCGGGTTGCCCACATGACCACAGGCACCACCACAACCACGACCAACGACGACCGCCCGACCGATTCTAGACCACAGACTCCACGAAACCCGCGGTACACCACCGTCTCCAAGAAAGCCGGGGCGGTCCAGGGCGGTTCAAACCCCCACTCGGTCCGTCGTGCGCCGCGAGGCACCCGGACGTCCAGCGTGCGCTCCGACCAGGCCATGTCTCGTGGCTCGGAGGCGGCTGGCGCAGTCGCTGGCAACTTGGTGATCCGGAGGTGACGGACCAGAAGCGGAACTCTGTTGCTCTCGGTGCGAATCAGCAGCGAGCACCCAAGCGGGTTGATTCGCTGCTCATCCCATCCGATCGAGATGATCAAGCTATCGGTATCGAAGTCAGGCTTCACTCGAACAATCCAGGCCTTCGACACAGGCCGTCCGATAACGAGGGGCGCAGGCGCCGCGATTTTGGTGTCGCCCGTCCATTCGATACCCAAGATCTCCTTCGGCCACTGAAGGAAATGACGTTCCTGCCGTAGACGGCCGAGCTCGGGGCCGGGCTTGAGGTTCTCCGGCATGTCAAGTTCCCATGTGGAGCCGGTCTCGGGAAGCTCCGGCACTTCGAGCGTGGCCATAATGCCGCGGACGGGACGCATCACCCCGGCAACCACGTCGTACGCGGGCCCCACGCCGTCCTGGCCGAGCAGCACGGCGGGCGTCGACTCGGCTGTTGCGAGCTCATACGCGTCGCCGTTCACCATGATCTCGCCACGGCCGAGACTCTCCACGCACGAGCGCCATTCCTGGGCGTCCATCGCGTGGCGCATGGCGCGCACGCGATCGAACGGCTCGACGCGGAAGACCGCTCCCGGATCCAGCGTGCCTCGGGAGTCCACATGCTGTGCGGCATGCGGCTGGAGGGCGCTCCACTGGCGCCAGCTCATCTGCGCAACCTCGTCCGGTAGGGTCAGCAACGAGCCCGAGACAGCCTTCCACCCCGGGCCGTCGCGCACAGCGAGCAGGGAGAGCATTGCCGTCTCACCATCTTTCGGCTCGAACTCGGGAGGTACGTGAAATTGACTGGCCAGGGTCGTCTACGTCGTCCTAAGAGAGGTCATGCTAGTGACGCCAGCTCTTGAACGATCTCCATAATCGGCGGCAGAGCTGGGCGAGACGCTCGCGTGCACACGCACTCAGCGGCCCGCGACGATCTGGAGTGCCGTCTATCCGCTGGCTGAAGCACGAGCCTTGGCAGGGGACCGCTGCCTCGGAAGGACACAGCGGTCCCCTGCGTCGGTCTCAGCCGAGGGCGATCGACTCGAGCAGCGCGACGAGGCCGTCGGGAATGCCGAGGCGCTCGCCGGCGGCCAGCGCGCGTGCGGCGAGGAGGAGCACGCCGAGGCTGAGGATGAAGATCACGGTTGGGCTCATTGGTTGTTCCTTTCGTGTCCGGCGGCGTTCACGGGCGCCGCGATCTGCGGTGTGCCAAAGTCAAGCGATGTGCGGATGTGGGAATGGCACGCTTCCGGGGACCCCTGATCGCGAGGAGACAGATGCTTGAGGAGATTGATGAGCCGGGCCTGCCGTTGGCCGTCGAGAGCGCCGGTGAGGTGCCGCCAAGCAACGAGTAGCTGAGGAGCTGGCGGCGGGCTGGGCTGATGCCTCGCCCGCGGATCGTGCATGAGCCGGGCGTGAGGGGATCGCGCGCGCTGCATCCCGCGTGGGCGGCCGAGCAGCTTGTCGCCGTGGTACGGCTGCACCATTTCGCCCTCCTTCGGGGTGGTGGCCCCGCCCGCTGCGGGGCCGATGCCCGAAGCGCCGCACGCCCGCAAGGGCGTGCGGCGATGCGAAGCGAGTTCCGGGAGCGGGAGCCCGGGTACCGCACCATCCGGTGTGGGCTCGGCACGCGACGAACGTCAAGCCCGATCTACGTGTGCGCGTCGGCAGGATCTGGCGCGATGGCACATGCAGAGGTGAAGAGCTGCTGGCGTGGTCGCACCGGCCTGCGGTGCAGCTGACGACTGTACTCGCGAGTTTCCCCGCGATCTCCACCGTCACCTCGCGCTGCCTGGTCGCGGCCGCGGCACGCGTTCGACGTCTTCGCCTCAGTGAACCGCGACCGAGGCCAGCGAGAAGCGATCCGCGCGGGCGTGTGATTGCAATTGTCGCGCCCGCGCGCTTACTCTGCCCGACGTGGGTTCACTGCCATTCACTCGCTTTTGCTCTGGGATTCGACCAGTCTCAGCAAGCCCGCCTCCTCGAGTATGCCGATGAGCCACCAGACCTGGTTGACATCAACAGGCGCGAGTGGCACGCCCGCCTCCACGTGTCTCCCGAGCGCAGAGTCGGTCGTGTTCCCAGAGCCGAGGTGGCCGATGCTTCCGCAGACAATCTTCGCGTGGAAGATTGCGCCGGGGACCGGCGGGATTAACTCGAGGCACCTGAGCTTCGCGCCCTCCGCGGCGAGCCGGTGTCCGAACCGCAGCATCGCCGCCAAATGGTCATATGGTGCCCTAGGGTCGCGATTCGCTCCTGCGAGCGTGAGGGGCAAGCCCAACTCGCGCACCTTCGTCGTTGCATCCCAGAGCTCGGCTGCGCCTTCATCTGACCAGTACGGTGAGGCGAAAAGCGGCTCCCCTGCATGTTCCGTGGGTGAGGTGAACGCGGTCGCGGGGTAGCGCGGCCGTCGTCGTCAGATCAAGCAGCGCCGTGGGGGTGGGCGTTGTGCGGGCAACGTTTCCGCTGCTGGGAGCGTGA
>JAJYUP010000107.1 GCA_021792455.1 Actinomycetes bacterium
CGCACACCACCACTGGGCAGGTCATCCAGATCGCGCTCATCGTGCTCGGCGTCGGTACGCTCTTCTACGTACTCGCGACGCTGACAGAGTTCTTCGTCGCTGGGCACCTCGGCGACCTGTTTGCCGCCAGGAGGGCTCAAAAGCTGATCGACTCGCTCACCGACCACCACATAATCTGCGGCTTCGGTCGTGTCGGCAGACAGGTCGCGCGCGACCTGCGGGCAGCCGATGCGAGGTACGTCGTCATCGATTCAAACCCTGAGAACCGTGAGCTCGCCGACGGGATCGGAGCCAACTTCATCCAGGGCGACGCGGCCGATGACGCGGTGCTCAGGCAGGCGGGGATCGAGCGCGCTCGTTCGATCGTCGCCTGTGCGGACTCAGATGCGGAGAACATCTTCATCACGCTCACCGCGCGTGAGCTGCGCACCGACATCGTGATCGTCGCGCGCGCCGCCGTCGAGGACTCGGAGAAGAAGCTCAAGCGTGCCGGCGCCGACCGCGTCATCTCCCCGTACAAGACGAGTGGAACGGAGATGGCGCGGCTCGCGCTGCATCCGCAGCTCAGCGGCGTCGTCGAGGTCGACGCTGAGTATCGCATGGAGGAGATCGTCGTCGGCGAGCGGTGTGCCGGCGCTGGGCGGAGCATCGGCGACATCCGCGGCGGCGCGATGATCGTCGGCCTGCGTCGCGGGGCGAGCTTCCAGCCCCAGCCATCCTCCGAGATCGTGCTGAGTCCTGGGGACGTTCTCACGGCGATGGGCACGCAGAGCTCTCTCGCGCGGCTGGAGGATCTCTTCAAGCCCGACGTGTGAGCGCCCAACCTCTGGGCACCCAACCTCCGAGCGCCCGACGTGTGAGCGCCCGACGTGTGAGCGCCCGACCTCTGAGCACACGACGTGTGAGCGCCCAACCTCTGAGCACCGAATGGACCGCGCTCCATCGGATGCCTGCGCGCGCCGCTGCAGGCAGGGATACGATCAGCTCGAACGCTTCGCCGGTGCGACGGCACTCGATCAGCTCGAGGACAGTCGGCTGCGAGGTCAATCAACCACAACGCTCACAGGCACCCCTGCCCTTGATGTCAGGCGCGCCAGCTCAGCGACGAGGCCCCAAGGAGGCCGCCACATGATCGGAGACAAGCAGGAACGCTTCGAGGGCAAGCACACCGACCTCGATGCGCTGCGATCCCACATCGAGCAGTATCTGCAGGGAGAGCACTTCACCGTCCAGACCTCGGCGCCAAGCGAGCAGGGCACCGTCATACAGGCGCGCAAGGGAGGATGGATGGCGGGAATCGTCGCTGCCGACCGCGCGCTCACGATTGCGATCACCGGCAGCGCGGACGATTTCACCGTCCGCGTCGGCATCGGCAAGTGGCTCGAGCACCTCGCCGTCGCCGCGATCGAGACGCTGCTCATCTCTGATCTCTTCCTTCTCGTCGATGTCGCCGAGTCGGCGTGGAACATCGAGATCGAGGACAAGCTGCTGAAGGAGATCAGGTCCTTCGTCGGCTGATCGGACGCTCTCGCGGCTGAGGGGAAGCCGGCTCGGCTGAGGGGAAGCTCTCCTCGCGCAGGGACACGCATCCCGACCCCGCGTGCGTGGAGGGGCCGGTGTCAGGCGCTCTCTGGGCGCAGGGACACTCGCGCTTGCGGGCCGCCCGCTTCTTCGCGGACGGCCCGCATGTGGGTCTGTCTCTCTGCGCGACCCTCTCGATCGGCGGCTGTCAGTCAGCCGCATCCGATCGGCTGACCTCGATCACCCGGTCTTCTTCGCCGTCTTCGGCGTCGGTGCTGCGTGCTTCGGGTGCACGCCCTTCGTGGTTCTTGCCCCCTTCTTCGGCACCTTGCCGAGCGATACCCAGAGGTTCACGCGTGTCCCGGCGGGGAGCGTGGAGTGGGCGTGGGGGTTGCCGTAGATGATCGATCCCTTCCGGATCTTGCGGTTGTAGTGGCGCACGACCCTGCCGACCCTGCAGCCGCCGGCCTTCAGCTCCCGCTTCACCTTCGCCAGCGGGACCCCGCGCAGCCTGGGCACGACGCAGTGCTTGACCGCTGGTGCGGGCACGACGACCGGCGGTGGAGTGAGCGCCGAGGCGATCGCCGTCGATGCAGAGGCGCTCTTGAACAGTTCGCTCGCTTCGAAGCCTTCGCTCGAGACGGCGACGGAGTTTGCGTAGGTGCCGGGTTTTGCTGAGACCTTGATCGTGACGGTCGCGCTGGCTTTGACGTTCAGGGTGCCGAGGCTGCAGGTCACCGTCGTCGTGCCTGTGCAGCTGCCCGGCGTCGAGGACGCTGAGAGGAGCGTCATTCCCGCCGGCAGCGTGTCCTTCAGCGTGGCGCCTGGGGCGCCTTCCGGACCGAGGTTTTCGACCTTCGCGGTGTAGGTCACTTCTCCACCGCCGAGGGTTGGGGTGAGGGTGGCCGACAGCGAGGTGATGAGATCGGATTCGCTCAGGCCGCCGAATCTGGTGAAGGCGTCTGCTTCCTGGCCCTGGATGATGTAGACGCCGCTGTGACCGGCGAGGCTCACGTAGGCCATCCCTCCGTCGTTCACTTCCTTGAAGGGGAGTTCGATCGTGTGCCAGCTGCCTCCAACGATGCTGTAGCGGTACAGGCTGTCTCCGCCGTAGTTTCCGTAGGCGAAGTAGCTTGCGCTCACGGGGTCGATCGTCCCGCCTGCCACGGCACCATTCGGCAGCTCAGGCAGTTCGCTCCAGCTGTTGGTCGCGACGTCGTAGACGGCAAAGCCGCGGCAGCCGTTGCCCTGGTCGCCGTAGATCTTGCCTTCGTAAGGGGCGAGCGCGCCCCACTTTTCGAAGCCTGATTCACATTCTTTGAGGGCCGCGAAGCTCGGCGGAGCGGCGAGTTCGGTGGTCACTTTGGTTTCAGGGTCGTAGGATACGAACTTGGTTCCGACCACGAGGTAGAGATCTTCGCCGTAGGCCGTGATGTCGGCGGTCCCTCCTTCCAGAGGGTTAGCGATCGTAGACCACTTGCCTTCGGCGATGTCATAGACGCCCAGCTCGGTGCCGTTTTCCGTGTAGGAGGTGTAGATCCTGCCGTTCAGGTAGGCGGCGCCACCGTTGTTCCCGCTGTTCAGCGGCGCTGCGGCCAGTTCGGTCCATGCGTTCGTCGAGGGGCTGTAGCTGTAGAACTTCGTGCCCTCGTACTGCTGTGCGTAGATCGTGTTCGTCGCCGGGTTCACGGCGACGCTCGTCAGCGGGACCGGGCTTTCTGCAAGCGCTTCGAACTGGCTCGTCGCGGCCCGCGCTCCGGTCGCGGCGAATGCGCCCATGAGAGCAGACGCGAGCGCAGCTGCGCAGGCGCACATCACAGCCCGCCGCCGGCCTACGGCGACATTCCTCGCCGCACAAGACATCGTTGACATCTCCGTTTGGTCCTCCCAGTGGCGCCCAGGTGGCGCCCTCGGTCGATTTGTTTTTGTTTTTTGGCGGCCGCTGGGTCGCGGCCGCCCTGGCCGTCACTCCGAGACCTGCTCTCGTGGGGTGTGGGCCAGCCTGACTGGCAGGTACGAGTTCGGTGCGGCAAAGGCTATCCCTTCCTCCGGGCGGATGAGTGGCGCCGCGCTGAGAGACAGGCACGCGCGTGGAGCGTGCTGCCAAGGCCTCGCCTCGCGGTAGAATCGCACTGCCCGCCATGCGCTTCGTCGAGGGGGTGGGGCGGCGCCATCGGAGAGCGCGGTGGCGTTCGTGTGTCAGCTGAGAGCTTCGATCTGGAGGTGGGAGTGCGATGGGACGACTCGAGGGCAAGGTTGCGCTCATCACGGGCGCCGCACGCGGGCAGGGTCGCTCCCACGCTCTCACCTTCGCCCGCGAGGGCGCCGCAGGCTTGATTCTCGTAGACGTCTGCAAGCAGCTGCCGACGGTGCCGTATGCGATGGCCAGCGAGTCCGATCTCGCCGAGACCGCGCGGCTCGTGACGGAGGCGGGAGCGCGCGCCACGGCCGTCGCGGCGGATGTGCGCAGCTTCTCTGAGATGCAGGCGGCGGTGGAGCGTGGGCTCGAAGATCACGGGCGGATCGACATCGTCGGCGCGAACGCGGGGATCGCCACCTATGGATGCGCGTGGGAGGTGAGCGAGGAGGCCTTCAGGGAGACGATCGATGTCAACCTCATCGGCACGTGGCATACGGTGAAGGCCGCGGTCCCGCAGATGATCGAGCGCGGCGAAGGCGGCTCTGTCATCTGCACCTCCTCCTGTGCGGGTCTGAAGGGGTTCGCGAACGCGATCCAGTACTCCGCCTCGAAGTTCGGGATCATCGGGATCGTGCAGACGCTCGCGCAGGAGCTTGCGCCTCACAGCATCAGGGTCAACGCCGTCTGCCCGTTCAGCGTCGACACAGACATGATCCTCAACGAGCCCACCTATCAGCTGATGACAGGCGGCCAGAACCCCACCTATGAGGCGGCGCGCGAGGCCTTCGCCTCGCTTGTCGCCCTGCCGACTCCCTGGGCCCACGTAGAGGACGTCTCAGCGGCCTACACGTTCCTCGCCTCTGATGAGAGCCGCTTCGTCACAGGCCACTCGATGACGGTCGACGCCGGCTATCTGCTCTCCTGAGCTCTCGCTCGGCCCCCCTCCATCCGCGCGCTTCGAGGAGTCTCCGCGCGCTTCGAGGGCCCGCCGGACGGGGCTTGCCTGCGCTGAGTCTCTATCTGCCCGACGCAATCCGCCAGATCGGAGCGTCTGAGCCTTCGAGGGTGCGCTGTGAGAGCTCGCCGTGTGCCAGGCCGCGCAGGATCTGCCTCATCGCAAGCGTCGCTTCGTGCTCCTCGCCCGTGTAGAGCAGGACGTCCACGCCGGCATTCGTCGCGCGAACGGCGGCGTTGCTCACGCTCGCTGCCGGCGCGTTCAGCGTGTCGCTCATGGTCACCCCGTCGAAGTGCAGCCTGTCGCGCAGCAGGCCCGTCACGATCTTCGATGAGAACACCGCGGGCTGCTCGGATCGATCGAGCGCCGGATAGATCGCGCTCGAGACCATCACCATCGCCGGGCTGCACCGCCTGTAGGCCGCCAGATCGCGCAGCAGCTGCGGTTCGGAGAGATCGATCCTCACAACCGCTTCGTCTGTGCTCGTCAGCGCTGCGCCGAGGCCTGGGAAGTGCTTGAAGGTCGCGTTCACGCCGCCTGCTTCGAGCCCCGCCGCGAAGCGACAGGCATCTTCGGCGACGCGCGTTGGATTGCCCGAGAAGCTGCGCGTGCCGAGGAAGCTGCCTGGGTGCTCGACGTCTGCGACGGGCGCGAGGTCCGTGTTGACGCCTCTCGCCTTCAGAGCGCGAGTGGCGGCGAGACCTTCGCGATAGGCGATCGCCGGCGTCATCTCGCTCGCCGGCTCCTCAGGCGGCGCGTGCGGCAGGCGCTTGACCGTGCCGCCCTCTTGATCGGTCGCGATCAGCAGCGGATGGCCGCCGCGCGAGCTCGCTGCCCGCTGCAGGGCGGCCACCGCCGCGTGGAGGTGGCTGCTCACGTTCTCGGCGAAGATGATGACCCCGCCGATTTCCCCGTCACGAACGTGGGTGAGCAGCCAGCGGTCTGGGAAGGTGCCGCTCATAGGGACCATGATTTTCGCGCCCGCCAACCGGCGCAGCAGCGCGCGGTGGGCGGCGACAGAGCTCCTGTGCGCGCGTTTCACACCGCTTGCGGCAGTCCGCACATCGGTGGCGAAGCTTCGACGGCTCGCATCAGGCACTCGACCCTTGCCGGGCTCCGATGTCCTGGCGAGCCCGAGCGCTGCAGGGGCGAGCCCGATGCCCGCCACCACGATGCCGGCGGCGGTTGATGCCCACCATCGGGAAGGCCGCCGCTCGGCTGCGGCGCCCTCCAACCCAGGCCGCGCCGCCGACCGCGGCTGTGCGATCTCGGTTGAGAGCCGAGACTCGCTCACTCGCGGCGAGGACGGAGTTGCGCCTCTTCTCGACTCGCGTCGCACAGATGGGGCTCCGATATCCGAACGGTCTGCCAATGAAGAGGAGGGGGGTCTCAAGCGCATGACCTGCGACAGCAGGGCATGCGAAACCAAGACTACTCAGGGCCGCTTCAAGATCCCGCTGAGCGCATCGCCTCCGTGCTGCGGCTCAGAGGCGAGCTTCTGATTCGAGCCCATCGACACCGACTCAGGCGCGAGGATCTCGAGGAATGTCTCGGCCAGGCCGCCCTCGAGCTCGTCGCGCAGGCGCGCAGGGGCGCTCAGTTCGCGAGCGCAGATCACGCTGGTCATGTCCTCGAGCAGCGTTTCCTCTCGCGCGTCAAGGACCGGCGGCGTGCAATCGAGGGCCGCAGCCAGGCCCAGGCGAGCCTCGAGCGGGCACTTGGCGCAGGCCTCTTCGAAGCTGCCGAGCTGCATGTTGCCGACCCTCAGGCTGCGATAGAGCCGCTCGTCATCACGCGGCTGCACCTGATGCAGCTCGGCAGGGCCTTCAAGCAGCTGACGCCTGACCAGCGCCTCGTTCTCCGAGGGCAGCTCGAAGAGCTGCAGTGCGCGGAGTTCTGCAGGCGCTTCGGCTGGAGCCCGGAGAAGTACAGGAAGGTGGCTCAGCGTGCGCGGCGGCGCCTCAGGTCGATCGTCTCCGACGTCGGATCCTCCCCGCCCGATGCAGATCTCGGCAGGATGGACCTCGTCGGTGAGAGGCGATCTGTCCCGGTCAGAGGCGGCCTGACGGATAGGCAGGCAGGGACAGACCTATGAAAAAGATCGCTCCCCCTACACATAGGCGAGTCCCGCCTGCGGACGCGGGCGGGCCTTCCCAAAGGCCCCGCCTGTGCGGCCCAGCGGCCAGCGACGGTCGGGAGACGGGGCGGACCTCGCTCTGCCTCCTGGCCGCCGCGTGGCAGCAGCGCCGCGGCGACTCTCCCTCCTTGCCGGTGCGCACCCTGCCCGGCCCTGCTCAGCTTCCTTCGGGGCGGCCACCGATGGGGGAGCTCATCACCAAGGCGCGCTCATGAGGCGCCGAGCAGCTCATCACAGGCCGATGTATGAGATCACAGACGCAGATGCGGCGTTCGCGGACGCAGGTGGTCTCGGCGCCGATGTGACGACCCCATCGCCGTCCGCGCTCGAAGCAGAGGCGAGGCGCCCATCGACGCGCCGGTCTGATGGCGAGGTGGGGTTGCGATCGACCCTGGGGTTCGATGCGACCTCGCACCTGGGCGCACACCGGCGCCAAAGCCGCTCGGTGGTCTCCGAGGACAGGTCCTCGCCTTCTCTGCTCTCCCTCGCGACGCTCCTGCTCACCGCCGGCGCGCTCGTCGCGATCGTTGTCCTCGTCCTCACGACTCTGCTCTCCCGTGATCGAGGGGCGACGAGCCGCAATCCAGCTCCGCGTCGGCTGCCCGTCGCGGGCTCCTCGCCCCCCGCCGGGTCTCCTCGCGGCATCACTCACCCATCTGGCCGAGCCCGCTCCGCGCCCGCCCGCCGCGTTCCTCGCGCGACTGCGCGCCTCAGCCACCTCGGCGCAGGCGCGCACGGGAGCGCTCGGAGACGCCCTCGGCGTCGCCGAGGGCGTAGTGGGGCCCAGGGCCTGCCCGCAACCTCAGCAGCGCCGCCGGGTGCCTTGGCAGAGGGCGATGCGCTCTCTTCTCGCAATCAGTCGCTGCGGGCCTCCCAGCCGAGCCTCGGGGAAGAGTCGAGGGAAAGCGCGGAGGGGTCGTCCCCAGTGGGCGTCGAGGAAGGCTCCCAGGAAAGCGCGGACGGCTCGTCCTCAGTGGGTGTCGAGGAAGGGTCCGAGGCTCAGCTGCCCCCTGTCTCGCCACTTCTGCAGCAGCTGGCCTCCACCGCTGCCGGCAGCGCCCTCGAGGAGTTCGGCTTTGAGCGGTGAGCACGCTCGCGCCGCTGCGCATCGCCGCAGCTCGGTCATGCTCACCGCCGTCCCGCTCTGGCGTCTGCGCCTGCGCGCGCGGGCAACGCGCTGGATCGTCAACGCGGCCGCAGTCGCCGGGCTGCTGGCGAGCGCGCGATTTGCGCTTCTGCCGCCCTCCAGCCCACGTGTCGGCAGGCAGAGCGGCTCCGACGCTGCTGCCGAACTGCCTCGGCAGGCCTTCGCCGTGCAGTTCACGCGGGCGTATCTCAGCTGGAGCGCTGCAGAACCGGAAGAGCGCCGCAACGCGCTCGCTGCGTTCGCGGGATCGGCAATCAGCTCGGAAGCGGGCATGACACCGCCGAGCAGCGGCTCTGAAGGCGTCCTTTCGACGGTCGTCGCACAGGAGCGCACGCTCACCCCGAAGCTCCACATCTACACCGTCGCCGCGGACACGGACGTGCGTGGGCTCGTGTACCTCACTGTGCCTGTAGGGGGCGGTGC
>JAJYUP010000017.1 GCA_021792455.1 Actinomycetes bacterium
GCCTTCTCTAGGTCGGTTCGCACCTGCGACGGTGAGAGCCTCAACAGGTTTCTGTGACGATCGCAGTGCAGGCCGACGACGTGGCCGCAGGCCACGATCTCAGCCGCAAGGGACGGATTGGCGCGCACCTGCTCGCCAACGAGGAAGAACGTCGCCCTCACGCCGGCGGCGGCGAGGATCTCCAGGAGGGCGGGCGTGCCCGCGGGATGCGGACCATCGTCGAAGGTGAGCGCACAGCCTCTCCTGTCGCACGTGAGCGTCTGCACTGCGAGCGCTCTGCGCAGAGCCGCCGCTGGGCCCTCGAGTGCCGGCACCGCATAGCCTGCGCCCGTCAGGGCCGGCAGCGCATAGGCGACCCAGGCGGCCGCGATCGCCGTCGCTGCGGGGCCGGCGGCAGCCTGCAGCGAGCTGCCGGGACTCCCGCGCGAGCCCGCAGATCTCCTGCTGCGCGAGCTGCCAGGGCTGTCGCGTGAGCCATCAGGGCCCCTGCTTGGCGAGCTCACAGGTCTCCTGCTGCGCGAGCTGCTTTGGCTGCGGAAGTTGGGCATCGACGATCTCGGTCTCACTTGGCCTGCGGCGGCTTTGGACGGCGCCGGCTGCCACCAAGAGCGCCGCAACGCCTCACAGCGTAAGGGCTGGAGCTCGTGCAACGGGGACAGGCAAACGCGCCCAACCTGCGCGAATGGCCCATCAGGCGCGAATGCTCGCCAAAATGGCGAGATGCCAACTCGGGCTCGTGCAGGTCAGCTGATGCCATCGCTTGCGGCAGCATCGAGCGCGCGCGAGCGCCTCCCCGCCACTCACCGGGCATCAGCCTTCGAACCGCAGCTGATGCTGCGCGTCCTTGGATCGCTTGGACTCATCGGCATCCTCACCTCCACGTTCCTGCTCGCCGCCGGAGCGTCACATGGTCCATCGGACTATGTGCGCCTGCAGAAGGCGGGATGGCCGAGCTGGGTCGCAGGGCCGTTTCAGGGGCTTGGACTGCATCTCCGACTCGACCACGAAAGCTTCCAGGCGCTCACGCTCGTGATGCTCGGGGCCTACCTGCTCGTCCTCGTCGGTGCCCGCTCGCTGCCTGCGCTCGCCATCGGCACGACGGTCGCGATCGCATACCTGCTGCTGATGCTCGGTCCGCCCCTGCTCTCACAGGACGTCTTCGGCTACGTCTCCTTCGGGCGCATGGGCGCCCTCCACGGTTTGGACCCATACACGCACGTCGCCGCCGAAGCGCCAAGCGACCCGACCCTGCCTTTCATTGGCTGGCCGTTTCAGCACACACCATATGGCCCGCTGTTCACGCTCCTCTCCTACGCTGTCGTCCAGCTCGGCTTCGCAGGGGCGCTGTGGGCGTTCAAGGCGATCGCAGTGATCACGAGCGCGGGCGCCGTCGCCCTCGTCGCAATCGCCGCGCGCTCGAGCAACCGGTCTGGCCGCTTCGCCGCTGCGTTCCTTGGCCTCAACCCTGTCATGCTCGAGTTCGCAGTCGGAGGCTCCCACAACGACACGATCACCCTGCTGCTCGTCGCCGGCGCACTCGCGATCGCAAGCGGAGCGGCTGCTCGCCTGAAGGCCGCCGCCTGGCCGCTTGCGGTCGCCGTCGGGTTCAAGATCTCAGCTGGCGTGCTGCTGCCTTTCCTCGTACTCTCCCCGGAGCCGTGGATCGAGCGGGCGAAGGTGCTCGCAAGCGCTGTCGGCGGCCTCATAGTCGTGGGGGCGATCGGAGCGATCGGGTTCGGCACGAACATGGTGGGGTTCCTCGTGCCGATCGGCGAAGAGCAGCAGCAGCTCGCCGTGCACAGCATCCCCGCCGAGACCGCCCGGCTGCTCGGTCTCGGCGTCGCGCCAACCTGGTGGCGTTATCTCTTCGACGCGGGCTTCCTCTTCGTGCTTGCGCTGTGCATGTGGCGCACGGCGAAAGGCTTCGACTGGAGAGCCGCGGCCGGCTGGAGCACGGTCGCGCTCGTCGTCTCGACGGCCTGGCTGCTGCCTTGGTACGCAGTCTGGGCGCTCCCGCTCGCGGCAGTGAGCACAGACAAGAAGCTCCGTGTCGTGGTGCTGCTCTTCTGCCTCTACGCGCTCATGATCCGGCTGCCGCTCGCCGAAGGACTGCTCGGGTCAGGCACCTGAGGGGCGCTCGCCTCGGCCTCGGACGCGCGAGAGCCCGCTGCTTGAAGTCCAGACGCTTCACCGTGAGGGACCTCGGCGTCGAGCACCTGTCCGCGGGGGAGATGTACGCGCGGCTGCCCCTGCCTCGAGCCGCGATCAGGGCCTGCATCGTCCAAGAGCACGTCCATTTCGCCTGTCTCGAGCTCGCGTTCGACGTTGCGGTCGATCTCCGCAGCGGACGCACCTGGTCGAACGCGGCGGATCCTCGTCGCCGCGAGTCGCCGGAACTTCAAGATCTCCAGCACGTAGACGAGATAGACGCTCGCGGCGATGACGACCACGACGATCGCGATCATCGCTATCGAGCCGATCAGATAGAAGCGGCCTTTGTGGTTGCTGTAGGGCACGAACCTGAAGGCAAGCGCGAGGCCCGCGAGCATCACCGTCCATGTGTACAGGTAGGCGATCGTACGGCGCCTCGAAAACCCGATCCTCGCCATCCTGTGGTGGAAGTGCTCGCTGTCTGGGGCATAGATCGGCCTCCGGTACTTCAGGCGCTTCAGCACGACGAACGTCGTGTCGAGGAAGGGCACGGCGAGCAGGATGAGGGGCAGGACGAACGAGACGACGGCTGTGCGCTTGATGTCGCCCTCGATCATGATGCAGCCCATCAGCAGGCCGAGCAGGTTCGACCCGCAATCGCCCATGAAGCTCGACGCAGGCGGGAAGTTGTGCATCAGAAAGCCGAGCGCGGCGCCGGCGGTCAGTGCCGCGAGCACGCCTGGCGCGTTGCGCTGCAGATCGAACGCGATGATCGCAGCCGCGCCGGCGATGATCGTGCCGACGCCAGCCGCAAGGCCATCGACTCCGTCGGAGAAGTTCACGACGTTCATCAGGGCAACGAGGGCAAGGACCGTCACCGGGCCGCCTGCCCGCCCGAACTCGAGATGCCCGAGGAACGGAATCGTGATGAAGTGCACGACGACGCCGAACCTCACAACGATCAGAGCGGCCGCGATCTGACCGAGCAGCTTTATCGGGGCGGGCAGGTCGAAGCGATCGTCGAGCGCCCCAACCGCCGTGATCAGCCCTGCGCCTATGATGACCCCATGCCACAGCTGCGGGTGTGAGCGGTATCCGGAGGGAAGCCAGATCAAGCCGGCGACGAGCGCGCCCGCGAAGATCGCAAGCCCGCCGAGCAGGGGCGTCGGGCGTTCGGCCAGGCCCCGCTCCCGCGGCTGATCGATCGCTCCGACTGCCGCCGCCACCCTCATCGTCAAGGGCGTGAGCACAGCCGTGACCGCGAGGGCCGCGAGGAAGGCATACAGCGCTTCGAGCTCGGTCGGGATGCGCATCGACTTGCCAACAGCATCGCAGAGCGCCGGCGCGAACGGCACTCGAGCCGGCGGGGTGCGACTCGCGGGCGCTCACGCGAGAGCGACGGCGTCGCAGGCCGAATCCGCGTTGCCTCGCAAGCCGCATCGCGCTCTCGGCGAGCTCAGGTGCTCACCGGCTCAGGTGCTCACCGGCTCAGGTGCTCACTGGCGCTGTCAGCTCCTCGTACAGCGGGCAGCGTCGCGCGATCGCCTCCACCTGTGAGGCGAGATCGGCCCGTACGGCGTCGAAGTCCTCCGCCATCAGGCATTCCCCGATGATCTGTCCGATCTCGACGAAGTCCTGCACCTGAAGCCCCCTCGTCGCGAGTGCAGGCGTGCCGATGCGCAGGCCGGAGGCCTCCATCGGCGGTCGGGGATCGAAGGGGACGGCGTTGCGGTTCACGGTGATGCCGATCTCATGCAGCCTGTCCTCGGCCTGCCGACCGGTCAGCTCTGGCTGCATCGCGCGCAGGTCGACGAGCAGCAGATGCACGTCTGTGCCGCCGGTGAGCACCCTCATCTCGCCCGCACCGCGCGCCATCAAGAGCTGGTCGACGAGCGCCTTCGCGCCGTCGATCGTGCGCTGCTGACGCTCCTTGAAGGTCTCGGAGGCCGCGATCCGCATCGCAACCGCCTTCGCAGCTATCACGTGCTGCAACGGTCCACCCTGCTGCCCAGGGAACACGGCGGAGTCGATCTGCCGACCCAGCTGCTCGCGACAGAGAATCATCCCTGCGCGAGGCCCGCCGATCGTCTTGTGGGTCGTCGTCGTCACGACGTCGGCGAACGGCACTGGACTTGGGTGCAGCCCGGCGGCGACGAGGCCGGCGAAGTGCGCCATGTCGACCATCAAGAGCGCGCCCACCTCGTCTGCGATCTCCCTGAAGCGCTGGAAGTCGAGCCAGCGTGGATAGGCGGACCAGCCCGCGAGCAGCAGCTTCGGGCGCCGCTCGTGCGCGATCCGCGCCACCTCGTCCATGTCGATCAGGCCTGTCTCGCGATCGACCTCATAGGCGGCGACGTCGTAGAGCCTGCCAGAGGCGTTGATCTTCATGCCGTGGGTGAGATGACCGCCATGGGCAAGCGAGAGACCCATGATCGTGTCTCCAGGCTGCAGCAGCGCGTGGTAGACGGCGATGTTCGCCTGAGCGCCTGAGTGCGGCTGCACGTTCACGTGCTCAGCCCCGAACAGCGCCTTCGCGCGGTCGATCGCGAGCTGCTCAGAGATGTCCACCCACTCGCAGCCGCCGTAGTAGCGCCGGCCTGGGTATCCCTCGGCGTACTTGTTCGTCAGCACGGAGCCCTGGCATTCGAGGACCGCCCTTGGGGCGAAGTTCTCGGAGGCGATCATCTCGAGCGTGCCCTGCTGACGCGCAAGCTCGCCCGCCAGCACGGCGGCCACCTCTGGATCCACCTCTTCGAGCGGCGCCCTGAAAGAGTCCTCTTGCAGCACTGTCATCAGTGACGAGGCTAGCAGCGCTCTCCGACGTGCGCGAGCGCGAGCTCCGCCTCCCGCGCAGACAGGGCGCCGTCGCGCAGAAGCCGCCATCGACCAGAGGACTGAAGGCTCGTCAGGTCGAGCACCGTTGAGGCCACCCCAGGCAACTCACCGCCGTCGAGCACGAGGTCGGCGCTCGACCTCATCGATGCGGGCACCGCGTCGAGCTCGCAGGGGTCGGCTCCTCCTGACAGGTTCGCGCTCGACTGCAGCACAGGCAACGAGACAGATCGCAGCGAAGCGTGCTCAGGCCGCCAGCGAGGGACACGCACCCCCAGGACCGCCGTCGAAGCTCGACGTGCGGGATCGCAGGCGAGTGGGAAGCGCGAAGAGGGGTTTTCGAGCAGCAGCGTCACAGGTCCTGGCAGCAGCGCGGCGACTGCCTTCTCAACGCGTTCAGGCAGCGCACCGAGGTGCGCAAGCGCGTGCTCGAGCGCAAAGAACATCACCGCAGCGGGCTTGTCTGGCTTCCGGCCCTTCAGCGCATACAGCCGGCGCACGGCTTCTTCGCTCTCCGGGTCGCAGGCGAGGCCATAGACGGTGTCCGTCGGGATCAGGGCAATGCCCCCGCCCGCGATACACGCCGAAAGCGCACGTGCATCGGGCTCGCGCAGGCACCGAGCGCTCACCGCGCCGCGCCCTTCGCACGCTCAGCGAGAGCCATCGATCACCCTCTCGATCCCTGACAGGTCCTTCAACACGGACACCTCGCGCAAACCGGCGCCTCCCATCGCCTCTGCGACCCGGCGCGACTGCCCTTCGCCCACCTCGATCGCGAGCCTTCTCAGGCGCCCGCGACCTGCGACCTGCCCCATCAGAGCCCTCACGACCTCGAGGCCGTCCGCGCCTGCGAACAGCGCACGCTCCGGCTCGTGACCAAGCTCTGGAGGCAGCTTGAAGCGTTCGCTCTCAGCGATGTAGGGCGGGTTGCACAGGATCGCGTCGATGTGGCAGGGCACCGCTTCGAGCAGGTCGCTCACGAGCCAGCGCACGTCGATGCAGAGGCGTCGTCCGTTCTCGCGCGCCAGCTCGATCGCCTGCTCACTGATGTCACTCCCCCACACCTCGAGGTCAGGTCGTGCCCGCGCGAGCGCAAGGGCGATCGCGCCGCTGCCCGTGCCGAGGTCGAGCACCGCGGAGTGCGGCGGCAAGCTCAGCCCGACTTCGACGAGAAGCTCGGTCTCTGGCCTTGGCAGCAGAGCGCGGGCATCGACCGTCAGCTCTATGTCCCAGAAGTGCTTTCGGCCGGTTATGTAGGCGACTGGCTCACGCCGCTTTCCGCGGCGCCCCACCGCCTCTGCGAGGGCGCTCTGCATCGCCTCGTCGATCTCTTCGTCGTCGTCGAGGAGAAGCCGCTCTCTGCTGAGCCCCAGCACACTGGACAGCAGGAGTTCAGCGTCCAGGCGAGGGGTCTCGCAACCTGCGTGGGCGAGCTCGCTCGTCGCGCTCGCGAGCGCCTCGCCGACCGTCAAAGGGCGTGGGCAGGAGCCGAAATCGCCGATCTGCCCGTCTTCCGCGCCTTGCGCGCCTCGGGCGTCTTGCGCGTCTTGCGCGCCTCGCGCGCCTCGCGCGTCTTCCGCGTCTTGCGCGCCTCGGGGCCTCACGGCGTCACACCCTCACCAACGCCTCGCCCGCTCATCTTCACGCCCTACCCACCTCGCTGCACGATGCCTGCGCCGCCAAGCGCTGCCGCCGCTCCTCTGCCTGGAGCGCCTCTGTCAGCTCGTCCAGCTCTCCAGCGAGCACCGCGTCGAGGTTGTGGGTCGTCAGCTTCAGCCGGTGGTCGGTCACCCGTCGCTCGCTGTAGTTGTAGGTCCTTATCTTCTCAGCGCGTTCGCCGGTGCCCACCTGGGCGCGCCGGTCTGCCGCCTGCGCTGCGCGCTGCTGCTCGGAGGCGCGCTGAAGCAGGCGTGCGCGGAGCACCCGCATCGCCTTCTCCCTGTTCTGCAGCTGGGACTTCTCGTCCTGCATCGAGACGACGATGCCTGACGGGCGATGCGTGACCCTCACGGCGGAGTCGGTCGTGTTCACGGACTGCCCGCCGGGGCCTGATGAGCGGTAGACGTCGATCTGCAGATCTGATGGATCGATCTCGACCTCGACAGCCTCCGCCTCGCGCAGCACCGCGACCGTCGCCGTCGAGGTGTGGATGCGACCCTGGGACTCCGTCGCAGGCACCCGCTGGACGCGGTGGGTGCCGCCCTCGAACTTGAACACCGAGTAGGCGCCTGATCCCTTCACGGCGAAGGTGTGCTTGCCCTCGCTCGACTCGAGCACCTCCACGTCGAATCCCCGCCTCTCTGCGTACCTCGCGAGCATCCGGAAGAGGTCGCCCGCCCACAGCCCCGCCTCCTCTCCACCTGTTCCCGCCTGGACTTCCACGATCACGTTCTTCTCGTCGTTCTCGTCGCGCCCGATCACCGCGCGCCGGATCTCCTCCTCCAGCCGCTCGATCCGCTCGCGCGCCGATCGCAGCAGCTCGCGCACCTCGGAATCGTCGCTGCCCTCCGCGAGGATCTCCTGCGCGCCTGCTTCATCGTCCTTTGCGCGGCGCCATTCCGCGGCCAGGGCAGCGGCGCCCTGAAGTTCGTGGTATCCACGCCCGACCGCCGCAAAGCGCTCGCGATCAGCGATCACTGAGGGGTCTGTCATCTGCTCGGAGAGCTCCGCAAAGCGTCTCTCCACCTGCTCAACGAGATCTTCGATCACACGCCGTGCCCCGTCGATCCGCTCGCGGCTGCGGCGTGGAGGCGATCGCAGAGAGACTCTGCGCCTGGGGGACGCATGGACCTCGCCCGCCTCACGTTCGGGCGCGCGATGCACACGCCTGTCCTGCGTTCGCGCCCCATCTCGCGCGCCTCCCGTCCGCGCCTCATGCTCACGCAACGACCTCCACGCCGACGAGATCGTCGAGGCTCAGGCGGTGCAGATCCTCATGCTCGAGAACAGCCTTCAGCGCCGCGATCGCAACCTCGAGCTCTTGCAGGTCGGGCTCTCTCGTCGTCAGCAGCTGGAGCTTCAGCCCTGGCCACATCACCGCGCGCACCCAGGCACGCTTCCGGTGCCTGCCCGCAAGCTTCACGACCTCGAAGGAGACGCCGACGATCAGCGGCAGAAGCAGTATTCGGCTCAACACCAGCAGGTACCAGGCCTGCGTGCCCACCGCACCGAACACCAAGATCGAGACGAGCATCACGACGAGCAGGAAGCTCGTGCCACAGCGGGGATGGAGCCTCGAGAAGCGCTGCGCGTTCTCTGGCAGCAGCGGGACTCCGGCCTCAAAGCAGGAGATCGTCTTGTGCTCCGCTCCGTGATACTCGAACAACCCGCGGAGATCCCGGATCCCGGAGATCACGAGCAGATATCCGAGAAAGATCGCGATTCGCAGCAGCCCCTCGATCAGCCAGAACAGCACGGAGTCCTCATGCCGCCATCGCAGGAGACTGCTCAGCCCGAGCGGGAGCAGGAAGAACAGGGCGATCGCGAAGGCGAGGCCGACGAGGAGTGTGCCGGCCCAGACAGCTCCAGTGATCTGTCCGGCCTCGCCTCGGGGCGCCTCACCATCGCTGTTGCGCTGCCTGCCGTCGGCTGAGAGCGTCGCCGCCCCGCGCTCCTGCTCTCGCAGCTGCGCGTTTGCGGATATCCCAAGCGCCTTCAGTCCGATCGCAAGCGAGCCCCACAGCGCTGCGACGCCCCGGATCAGCGGCAGGCGCAGCGCCTTCTGCGCCAACGGGCCCGCCTCCAGCGTGAAGCAGCTCACCTCGATTGTGCGATCTCCCTGCCGGCCTTCAGCGTTCTTGCCTCCACGATCGTCCCGAGCGCCGACGCGCACCGCCACCGCCCAGTTCGCAACGCCGCGCATCATCACGCCCTCCAGCACCGCCTGGCCGCCGATCGGCGCATCCCTTGCGGCGATCAGGCCATCGCTGCCGAGAAACGCCGCCGGCCCCTTGCCGCCGTCACCGTCCTCCTCGTCCCGTGCGGCGGGAAGGCCCCCCCGCATCGCTTCAGGTGCGACCGCGGGCCTGCGCAGCAGTGCTGCGCGCGCTTGCCAGCCGACCCTTCGCAACGCGCCTCTGGAATCGCTCGACGCGACCGCCTGTGTCGATCAGCTTCTGCTTGCCGGTGTAGAAGGGGTGGCAGTTCGAGCAGACCTCGACGTGCAACTCGCTCTTCGTCGCCCGTGTCGTGAACTCGTTGCCGCACGTGCATCGCACGTGCGCCTCCACATACTCTGGATGAATCCCCGTCTTCATGCTGCGCGCATTCTAGCGGTCCGCACAGATCTCACCCATCGGGCGCAGATCGTCAACTTTGCCCTGGGCCGCAGATGGGACTCATCCTCCGCGCAGCCGCGATCACCTCTCCCGCTTCGTTCAGCCACAGAAATCTCACTGCAGCTCGGTATTCCTCGAATCGATGCAGGTTCGTCACCTGCTTCACATCCCGAAACGCCGTCACGCCGGGCGCGGATCGTCGCCAGCGACCAGGTGCGTTCCCAGCACTCACGACATGGAAGGCACTCGCACCCTCGCGACGCTGCTCGATCCTCATATCGATCGCCATCGTCGAGGTGCCTTCGATCGCAGTCATCTCTGCGGCAAACATCCCGTAGCGTGGGCCGCCCTGCGAATCGACGCAGTCTTCGAGCAGTGCAGATGCGGAGACGAGGGGCCCATGCGATGCTCGCCTTCGCCCATGCGCAGCAGCGGATTGTCTGTGGCGGGCGAGGGCGTTGTCGCAGACGCCGCAGAAGGCGGCTGCCGCAGCGAAGCCTGCCAGCAGCGCGCGCGGGTGGGGACGGGTCGCTTTGCACGGCATCACACACAGCCAACACGAGCATCACCCCCTCTGTTGCGTCACAGCTGCGCAGATCTGCCGCTTGCGCAGGTCATCGGCTCGTGGGAGCCGTCCAGTCGTGTGCTTCGGGGTGGATCACGTGATCGGAAGGATCACGTGATCTGGTAGAGCGGGCCGTCGCCGCCCTCAGGCGTTGTCAGCCTCCCGCCCTTTGCAGTTATCGCGCCGCACTGCACGCAGTTCGTGTAGTTCACGACGAGATCGACGTTGCCGTTCGGTGGCGCGTCATCAGGGATCTCATACACGCCTGCGGGGCACATCCACACCCACGTTTCAGCGACCTCGCGGGGCACTTTCCTCTGGATGCGTATGTGGTTCGGCGCGTCGTCCCTCGTCGCGTTGCCGGTGATGAAGACGGAGGAGAGCTTGTCGAAGGTGTACTTGCCGTCGGGCTTCACGTAGCGGTCCTTCGTGTTCCCGATGAACATCGGCTTCTCGTCGTTGCGGTGCCAGGCGGCTCTGCCGGGCAGCCTGCCCTTCGTGATCTGCTCGACTCCGCTCAGCGGCGCACCGAGCAGCAGGCCCTTCTGGAGCGGTTGACGTGCGTTTCGCACCTGCCAGAGCTCCCTGCCGACTGAGGAGCGCTCGATCGCATCCTCATAGGCGGACAGGTCGCTGCTGCCCCGCTTCAGCGCCGCGTATATCGTCTCCGCCGCCAGCATGCCTGACTTGATGCAGTGGTGCACGCCCTTCAACGACATCGTGTCCACCATCCCGCCCGCGTCGCCGACGAGCACCGCTCCTGGCATCGAGAGCTTTGGCATCGACCAATAGCCCCCGCCGGGCAGCGCCTTCGCGCCCCATGCGACCCGTTCGCCGCCGCTCAGGATGCGCCGCACGAGCTCGTGGGTCTTGAAGGTCTGCAGCAGATCATGCGCTGATGTGGTCGCGTCCGCATACTCCAGCTCGACGACGAACCCGATCGAGACCAGGTTCTCGCCCTTCGCGTTCTTCATCGGATAGATCCAGGTGCCGCCGACCTGGCCGTACCGGGGAGAGACCTTCAGCGGCCATGGGCCCATCGTGTGGATCACGCGATCGAGCGCCTTCGGGACCTTCCAGACCTCCTTCACGCCCAGCTCCCACACCTGGGGCTCGCGCCCTCTCCCGAGGTCGAACTCCCTTATCGCCGCGCCCGTCAGATGCCCCCAGCAGCCCTCCGCCAGCACCGTCGCACGCGCCTTCATGTCGGTGCCGGGCTCGAAGTTCGACAGCGGCTCGCCATCCTTGCCTCGGCCCTTGTCGCCGGAGCGCACACCGACTACGGCACCATCCTCCACGATCAGCTGGCTCGCCGCCGTCTCCGTCAGCACGTAGGCGCCCGCCTCTTCGGCCTGCTGCTGCTGGTAGCGGGCCAGCGCGGCCACCGAGATCACCTCGTTGCCGTGGTTCTTGAACGGCGGCGGCGTCGGGATGCGCAGGGCAACCTTCGACGTCGGCGTCGCGTAGACCGCCTCCTTCTCGACCTCACCGAAGGCAAACCCGTGCTCTCGCCACTGCTGCCTGCTCAGCTGCGGGAACAGCTCCTGCAGCGGCCCTGGACGCATCACTGCACCGGAGAGGCTGTGGCCGCCGCAGGCCTTCGCCTTCTCGATCACCGCGACGGGCACCTCGCCGAGGCGCTCCATCGTCTCTTGATCCTCCGCCAGCAGCTGCAGAAGGCGGTTCGCACACGACAGCCCCGCAGTGCCGCCTCCGACGATCGCGACGCCCACCTCGATCAGCTCGTCCTCTCGATCGAGCCCCCGCTTCACGAACTCCTGCTGCGAGTCGACTGGCGGCGGGTAGGCCGCCGGCGCGACCCTGCCGTTGCTCGAGGAGGGGGCGCCGCTCATCTCAGGATTCCCTCTTCGCCTTCACGGCGTCGATCAGCTTCGGCATGATCTTGTGCAGATCGCCCACGATCCCGAGGTCGGAGAACTCGAAGATCGGCGCGTTTGCATCCTTGTTGATCGCGACGATGTTCTCTGAGGCCTGCATGCCGACCTTGTGCTGGATCGCGCCGGAGATGCCCGCCGCCAGATACAGCTTCGGCGCGACCGTCTTGCCCGTCTGCCCGATCTGGGCCGCGTACGGATACCAGCCTGCATCGACGACGGCGCGCGTCGCTGCGACGGCTGCGTTGTTGCCAAAGGCCTTCGCCAGGTTCTCGCACAGCTCGAAGGCCTCCGCCTTGCCGAGGCCGCGACCACCGGCCACGAGGATGTCGGCGCCCTCGATGTCCACGTCTGCGCCGCGCTGTTCGCCGCGGCTCACCATCTTCGCCCGCTTCGCGTGCTCGCTCAGCTCGAAGCTGAGGTGCTCGACGGGCGCGGCGCCTGCGCCTGTCTGCTTCGTCTCGAACGCGTTCAGCCGACCTATCACGATCCCCACCTCGGAGCGAAACTCGATCTCTGAGATCGCCGAGTCGCCGAGGATCGGCCGTTCGGCGATCAGCTTGCCGCCCTCGACTCGAACCCCTGTCACCTCCATCGCGACACCTGCGGACAGACGGGCGGCCAGGCCGGCGCCGATCTCGAATCCGAGCAGACCGCCGCCGAACAGCGCGTAGGAGTAGCCGCCGGCTGCGATCGCCTGCGCCATCGCGTCGACGACCGGCTGAGCGAGCCCCTCTGGTCCCTCTGCGACGAGCACCCTGCTCGCACCGTAGGCGCCGAGCGAGGCGGCGAGATCGTCGGGGACGCCTTCGCCGACGAGGATCGCGTGCGCCTTTCCGCCGAGCTGGTCGGCGAGCCTCGCGCCCTCGCTCACGGCCCCCAGAGAGTTCTTGTTGATCGCGCCCTCGTAGTGGAGCGCGTAGACCAGGATGTCAGGCATGTCTATCAGTCTTCCTTTCGCGCGTCCTAGAGCAGCTTGCGTTCGTCGAGCCAGGCGATGATCTTCTCGACGGTCTCGGCGGTGTCTTCATCCTCGATCATCACCCCTGCCGCCTTTTGGGGCGGTGCCTTCACCGACAGCCAGTGCGCCGCGGAGTGCTCGCCGCCGACCCTGTTCGCGTCGATGCCGAGATCAGCGACGGAGAGCGTCTGAAGCGGCTTCTTCTTCGCTCCCATGATCGCCTTCAGCGACGGATAGCGGGGCTCGTTGATCGCATCGCCCACGGAGATGACCGCAGGGGTGCTCACTTCGACGGTGTCATAGCCGTACTCCGCCTGGCGCTCGCAGCGCAGAGAGCCGTCGGTCACGTCCATCTTTATCACCTGCGTCAGAGACGGCATCCCGAGATGCTCTGCGACGACAGCGCCGATCGTGTAGCACTCGCCGTCATCGGACTGCTGCCCGAGCAGCACGAGATCGGGCTGCTCGCGCTTCAGCGTCTCAGCGAGCGCGTAGCCGGTCGCGGCGACATCGGAGCCTGCGAGCAGCGGATCGGTCAGGTGCACTGAGCGATCGGCGCCCAGCGAGACGGCCTTGTGCAGCGCCCGAACAGCGCTCTCGGGACCCATCGTCACAGCGACGATCTCATCGACGGGCACAGAACCGCCCTCGCGAATCTGCATCGCGGCCTCGATCGCGTGCGTGTCGTAGGGATTCAGGTTCTTCTCTCCGCTTCGGTCCATCCGTCCCGTCGAGCTGTCGATCCGCTTCTCGACGGCGGCGTCGGGAACCTCCTTCACCAGGACGCATATCTTCATTTCGGTCGGTGACTCCTTCGGTTTCGGTAGAGCAATCCTACACCTGCCCGGACATTGACTGACGAGTCAATCAACGGAGCGGGCACGCACCGCGTCGGCGATGAACTCGACGATCGCCCGCGTCGGTGCCCCTGGGGTGAACACTTCGGCGACGCCGAGGCGCTTCAGCTCAGGGATGTCTTCAGCTGGGATCGTGCCGCCGACCGTCACCAGGACGTCGTTTGCGCCCTGCTCCTCCAGCAGCGAGATGATCCGTGGCACGAGCGTCATGTGCGCACCTGACAGGATCGACAGGCCGACGGCGTCTGCGTCCTCCTGGATCACCGTCTCGACGATCTGCTCTGGCGTTTGGTGAAGCCCTGTGTAGATCACCTCCATGCCCGCATCTCTCAGGGCTCTCGCGATGATCTTCGCTCCTCTGTCGTGACCATCGAGCCCGGGCTTCGCAACGACGACACGGATCTTGCTCTGCGGCTTCGCGGTGGCTGTAGTCATGGATGCGCTCTCTGCGGTCTGCGGCTTGGTTTCGTGTGCGGGTGGGTTTCATCGCGCCCTTCGCCGTCTGCTCGAAGCTGCGCCTCAGCGGCGGTCGCGGTGGCGCGAGAGCACCCTTGCTCCGGCTGCCACCTGCTCGGCGGTGCCGCGGCAGGCCGATTGTAGAGGCAGCAGCCGTGAGCGCGCAGCCAGCAGGCGCGACCGCGCACGCTCGGACCTTCCCAGCGAGGCGAGGGCAAGCCCGCTGCTGAACGCTGCGGCAAGCTTCAACTGGCGGCCCAGCCTGTCGAGGTGGATCACCTCCCAGCCCTCGCTCAGCGCGATCTTCCGCAGCTCCGCGTCAGGGTTGACTGCAACCGGATGTCCGACGGCGCGCAGCATCGGCAGGTCGGACTCCGAGTCGGAGTAGGCGTAGGAGTCGGCGAGGTCGATGCCCTCGCGTGCCGCGAGCTGCCGCATCGCGATCGGCTTGCCCTCCCGGTAGTTGAACGGCCCTGCGGGCCTGCCTGTGTAGATGCCGTCGACGATCTCTGAGCGAGATCCCAGCGCCCCATCGAAAGCGAGCACTTCGGCCAGGAGATCTGCCATCTCCTGGGAGACGGCCGTCACGATGTAGACGAGCCGACCCGCGTCCTGATGGGCATATGCGCGTGAGAGCATCTCTGGGTACAGGCGCGGCAGCACACCGGCGAGCACGCGCGGGGCCAGCCTCTCGATGTCGCGAAGCGCCACGCCTGCGATCATCTCGCCGACCCGCGCACGGACCCTGTCGGTCCGTTCGTCTGTCGATCCCATGAGCCGGAAGCGCAGGTTCTCGTAGGCATAGCTCGCCATCCGCGCCCGCGAGATCATCCCGCTTTCGAACGCCGCCTTCGCGAAGAAGATCCCAGAGGAGCCCGCCATCAGCGTCCGGTCGAGATCGAAGAAAGCCGCTGCGCGTGCTCTCCCGCCCCCCTCCGCGAGCCTCCCATCCTCCTCGAAGCGCCCCACGCGCTGCTGCGCAGGCTTCGAGCGCGCCGCCGCGCCGTCGGTCTCCCGCCGCCGACGGCCGGACTGCACGGCGCTCGACCCAAGCTGCGGCTGCGCCGCCTCGGGCAGTCCCGCTTCGGCCACCGCGCTTCGCTACCCCACCTTCACGATCATCGCGTCACCCTGGCCGCCGCCGGAGCAGATCGCCGCGCAGCCGAGGCCGCCCCCCCGGCGGCGCAGCTCCAGCACGAGCGCGCCGATGATCCTCGCTCCGGAGGCGCCGATCGGGTGGCCGAGCGCGACGGCCCCGCCATTCACGTTCACCCGCTCCTCGTCGATGCCGAGCATCCTCATCGAGTTCAGCGTCACGGAGGCGAAGGCCTCGTTGATCTCCCACAGGTCGATGTCGGAGGGCTGCAGCCCCACCTTCTCCAACGCCCTCCTCGCCGCAGACGCTGGGGTCGTTGCCAGGTAGGCGAAGTCGTTCGCGCTCTGGGCGTGTGAGAGGATCTCCGCAAGCGGCTGCCTGCCGTTCGCCTCCGCCCACTCCTTCGAGGCGAGCACGAGCGCGCCAGCCCCGTCATTCACGCCTGGCGAGTTGCCGGCGGTGTGTGTGCCCTCCCTGCTCACAAGCCCTGGCAGCGCAGCCAGTCTCTCCAGAGAGGTGTCTCTGCGCGGACCCTCGTCCACCTCGACGAGATCGCCGCCGTCTCCGCGCTTGCCGCGGCCAGGCACCGAGACGGCAACGATCTCCTCGGCCATCCGCCCCTCATCGATCGCTGCAAGCGCCCGCTCGTGGGATCGCAGCGCCCAGCGGTCGAGGTCCGCCCGGCTCATCTCGAGCTCCTCGCCGACCTCCGTCGCCTCCACGAACATCTGCTTGCCGGAGAACGGGTTCGTCAAGCCGTCGTGAACCATCGCGTCGAGCACCTTCGCGTCGCCCATCCGGAAGCCGAAGCGCGCGCCGGGCAGCAGGTATGGGGCGTTCGACATCGACTCCATCCCGCCGCCGACAGCGACATCGATGTCGCCTGCGCGAATCGCCTGGTCGATCAGCACGCAGGCGCGCAGTCCTGAGGCGCACACCTTGTTCACCGTCTCGGAGGAGACCTCCTTCGGGATGCCCGCGGCGATCTGAGCTTGGCGCGAGGGGACCTGTCCCTGGCCCGCCTGCAGGACCTGCCCCATCACGACGTGCTGCACCTGCTCAGGATCGACATCCGCCCGCTGCAGGGCAGCCTTCACCGCCACTCCGCCGAGCGCAACCGCGGACATGCTCGAGAGCGCCCCCCCAAGCTTCCCAATCGGCGTGCGTACAGCGCTCAGAACCACGGTCTCAGGCATTTTGCGCGACCACTCTCCTTCCTCGATCATCAGGCGACGGCATGCAATGCTACTGAGCAGGTATCTTCGCTTCTGCGATGGAAGCGATGTTCTCCGGAGACAGCCCGCTCAGCACAGACGCCGAGGCGATCGTCGTCGGCCTCTGCTCTGGAGAGGATCCGCCTCAGGATCTGCCAGATCAGCTGCGGAGCCTCATCGGCTCTCGCGGCGTCAGCGCGACGTTCAAGTCACTCGCCTCCACGCACGCCGCTGGCCGGTGGTGGGTGCTCATCGGCCTAGGCGATCGCGAAGAGCTCACCCCTGAGCGCGCAAGGACGGCCGCTGCCCTTGCGCGTGCCCGCGCCAAGGAGCTGTCCGCCGCCTCGATGTGCTGGCAGATCCCACTCGGCGGCGAGAACGCCGCACCAGCACATCGCGACGCAGAGCAGGGCGACGCAGAGCAGGGCGACGCAGAGCAGGGCGACGCAGAGCAGGGCGACGCAGCGCACGGTGGCGCAGCGCACGGTGGCGCGGCGAAGATCGCCGAGGCGATCGTAGAGGGCACGATCCTCGCTGACTACCGCTTCGATCGCTTCAAGTCCTCCAGCTCTCGCGGCGAGCCTCAACCCTCCCAGCACCAGCTCGAGCGCCTCATCCTCTGCGGCCCGAACGATCTCTCCGAGGCCATCGCGCAGGCGGCGACTGTCGCCGAGGCCGTCAACGTCGCGCGCGACCTCCAGAACCGCCCCGGCAACGATCTCACCCCGAGCGCGCTCGCCGAGCACGCCCGCTCTCTCGCAGCTCGCCATCCGCACCTCCAAGTGCAGGTCGAGGGCCGTGCTGGGATCATTGCACGCTCGATGGGCGCCTTCTCAGCGGTTGCCCAGGGCAGCGCCCAGGAGCCTGCTCTCATCACCCTCCGCTACGAGCCGCCGGGACTCGCCGCCGCTCGCCAGCCGCTGCTCGCGTTCGTAGGCAAGGCCGTCACCTTCGACAGCGGCGGGATCTCGCTCAAGCCGGGGGCGAAGATGTCGGAGATGAAGTTCGACATGTCCGGCGGGGCCGCTGTGCTGCAGGCGCTCGACGCGATCGCCGCGCTGGACCTGCCCATCAGGCTGCTTGGCGTCGTGGGCGCGACGGAGAACCTCCCCAGCGGCAGCGCCGTCAAGCCCGGTGACATCGTCACCGCCGCCAATGGCAAGACGATCGAGATCAACAACACCGACGCGGAGGGGCGGCTCGTGCTCGCCGACTGCCTCTGCCACGCCGTTGATCTCGGTGCCGAGGCGATCGTCGACCTCGCCACCCTCACGGGCGCCGTCCTCGTTGCGCTTGGAAGCACCTACGCAGGTCTCATCAGCAACGACGACGAGCTCGCCTCGCAGGTCGCGGCGGCTGGGGAGCGCTGCGGGGAGATCGTCTGGCGCCTGCCGATGCATGAGGAGTACGACGAGCAGATAAAGGGCACCTACGCCGACCTCGACAACGCCCCTGAGGCGAGGAGGGCGGGCACGATCATTGGCGGAAGCTTCCTCGCAAGCTTCGTCTCCCAGACGCCTTGGGCACACCTCGACATCGCCGGCTCAGCCTGGGACCTCGGACGCGCCTACGCACCCAAGCAGGCATCAGGGTACGGCGTGCGGCTGCTCGTTGAGCTCGCCCGCGCGCGGTGCGCGCGGAAGCCGACCGTGACAGAGAAGCGCGGACCCCGTTGAGCTCGCCCGCGCGCGGTGCGCGCATCCGGGCTGGAGGCGATCTCGTGGGCTGCGCTCACCTCTCTTCTGCATTCGCCCTCTCTGCGCTGCACCGACGCCTCCTCTGCGGCAACCCTCTCTGCGCTGCACCGACGCCTCTTCTGCGGCGGCCCTCTCTGCGCTGCAGCAACGCCTCTTCTGCGGCGGCCCTCTCATGCCGCGCATCGACATCGCTTCTCTGCCCGCCTTGCGGGGCGGGCGACGACAGCTGCCCGCCCGCGAGCGGCACTGGCGGCCGGCAGGCCCAGTAGGATCACCCAACACTCGAAGACAGGACGACACATTGGACGCGCTCCCCAGAGCCGCTGCACCCACTCGTCTCGCGAGCAACCGAGGGTGGCGGGAGATCCTCGCCCTCTACACCGAGCCGGACACTGGACGGATCGTCTTCTGCATCCTCACATCCGTCGTCTCCTATCTCGCGTTGCTCGCCGCGATGTACGTGCTGCTGCCGGTCTCATATCTGCTCGTGCTGCTTCTCGCCATCCCCGCCGGTGGCTGCCTCGTTCGCACCTACATCGTCTTTCACGACTGTGCGCATGGCAGCTTCCTCGCATCGAAGCGAGGCAATGAATGGCTTGGTGCGGCGTGCGCGCTGCTCGTCTTCACGCCGTTTCAGCGCTGGCGCCACCAGCATGCGATCCACCACGCGAGCTCTGGCGACCTCGACCGTCGGGGCACCGGCGACGTCCCCACCCTCACGGTCGCCGAGTACCGCGCCCTGCCGCCGCGCCGCCGGCTCGCCTACCGCCTGTTCCGCAACCCCATCGTCATGTTCGGGCTCGGTCCGCTGTGGCTGCTCATCCAGCCGCGCTTCATATCGCGCAGCGCACGCCCTCGCATCCGCCGCAGCGTCTGGCTCACCAACGGGGTGCTCGCCGTCGCCATCGCCGGTCTGTGCGTGCTCGTCGGGTGGGAGGCTCTCATCGCCATCGAGCTCCCGCCCGTGCTCATCGCGGGGTCGGTCGGGATCTGGCTGTTCTACGTCCAGCACCAGTTCGAGGACGCCTACTGGCAGCGCTCGGCACAGTGGAGCTATGACGACGCCGCGCTCAGGGGAAGCTCATACCTGCACCTGCCACGGGCGCTGCAGTTCTTCACCGGCAACATCGGGTTCCACCACGTGCATCACCTCTGCACGAAGATCCCCCACTACAACCTCCAGGCGGCGCACGACGCCCATCCCGCGCTGCAGGCGGTGCCCACGCTCACACTCCTCGATGCGATGCGATGCGTCAAGCTCAAGCTTTGGGACGAGGAGCTTGGGCGCCTAGTCTCCTTCAAGCAGGCAGGCAACCCGACCGCCGCCTTCCCCGCCGCAGACGAGCAGCCGTGAGACATCACGCTCGCGGCCCCAGCTGCGACGCCGCCGCGCGCGAGCGGCAGTCAGGCACCGCCCCAGACAGCCCCACGTGCGGCGCCGCCCGCTGCCTGTCCTCGCCACCGCACGTCAGCAGCGGTCAGGCACCCTCGTCGCACTCGTCTGCGCGTTGATCGCCCCCGGAGACGCTCAGCGCTTTCTGAACACGAAGCGGAAGTGGTCGAGCAGCTCACGTTCGAAGCAGACGCTGTTCGCGCTCACGCCGGAGGCGAACGCCAGTCGGAACTCGCGGCTTGCCAGGTAGCGCGGCAGAAGGCGCGCCTTCATCGCCGTCTTGCGCAGGCTCCGGTCGGCAAATCGGAGCCGCCACTGCCTTATCGTCTCGATGTAGTCGAGACGGCCGCTCGAGCTCTCCACCAGTGAGAAGTGCTCCGAGGCCGCATCGATCACCTGCTGCGAGCCAAACGGAAGGAAGGACCCTGGAAACTGGTGCTGCATCAGCGCCAGATACCAGCCGTTGGAGAAGCGCGGCGCGTCGATCGAGACCTCCTCGACTGGGATCATGTTCTTCCCGAAGACCATCGTCTGCAGGTAGAAGCATCCGCCGACTGGCAGCACTGCGGCGGCCCGAGCGAAGACGTCCTCGTAGACGGCTGCCTGCCGTCCTTCGTAGTAGTCCTCTGGCGAGCAGAAGTGCTCGAAGGCGCCAAGGCTCGCGACAGCGTCGAATGTGCCGAAGGTGTCTCGGCGAAGTTGCCGCACGTCCATCAGGTGCACGTCCAGGCCGTGACGCCGGCAGGATCGCGCCTGGGCAGAGGAGAGCGTCACCCCCACCCCCTCACCGCCGCGCGTGCGCACGAAGTGCAGCAGCGGACCCCAGCCGCAACCGAGGTCCAGGAGCCGCCTTCCCCGCCCGATCCCGACGCTGCTCGCGATGTACTCGTGCTTTGCCCGCTGAGCCTGCTCGAGCGTCAGCGAGAAGTCGCCGTCGTACTTCGCTCCGCTGAAGTCTGCGAGCTCGCCGAGACTCAGCCGAAAGATCTCGTCGATCAGCGAGTAGGTGAACTCGAGATCCTTCCGGTCCGCCATCGGCGCACGCCAGGCTACCTGTCCGCGCTTGCACTCGCGTTCTCCTCGACGGCTCCATTCCACCGCCGCCCGGCTTTCCCGCAGTGCCCCCGCCGGTTCGGGCCTCGTTTTCCGATCCGAGCTCCCCTCCACCGCCGCCCGGCTTTCCCGCAGTGCCCCCGCCGGTTCGGGCCTTGCTTTCCGATCCGAGCTCCCCTCCACCGCCGCCCGGCTTTCCCGCCGTGCCTCGCCGTCCCTCACCGCCCTGCTCTCGCATCCACGGCCGCCGCTTCACACTGGACCGCCGTCGGCCCGGCCCGCCCCGCCTACTCCACGCGGCTGAACTCGATGATGCCTACGATCAGCATGCCGACGCCGAGGATCGCAACGACACCCGCCTCCAGCAGCCCAGGCACATGCCACCCCCACCACGTCACCCCTGGATCGAGCGCCCTCCGCGCCGCCTCGGAGATCTTCAGATGAGCGAACACGGCCCGGCGCATCGGATCGACTGCGTAGGTCAGCGGGTCGATCCTGTTCAGGATCGTCAACCACTGAGGCAGACCGGAGACTGGAAACAGCGCGCCGGAGATGAAGTACATCGGCATGATCGCCATTTGGGTCAGCGCCATGAACGACTGCATCTGGGTCACCCTCGCGGCCGCCATCACGCCGAAGGCGGTGATCGAGAAGGCGAGCAGCAGCTGCAGGCCGAGGATCTCCAGGATCATCACTGGAACGTAGGGGACGCCGACGAGGCCCGCAATCGCGATCACGATCACACCCTGGAAGGCCGCGACCGTCGCGCCGCCGAGGCACTTGCCGAGCACGATCGAGCTGCGTCTCACCGGCGCCACCATCATCTCGCGCATGAACCCGAACTCACGGTCCCACACGATCGACGCAGCGGAGAACATCGCTGTGAACATCACGGCCATGCACAGCACTCCTGGATAGACGAACGTCCGCAGATCGACGCCATGCGTGCCGGCGGACGCGATCGTCGACAGTCCCGTGCCGAGAATGAACAGGAACAGGAACGGCTGCACGAGCGAGGTCACTATCCGCAGCCGATCGCGCGAGAACCTGATCAGCTCTCGCCGCCAGACAACCCGGATTGCACGCAGCTCGCCACGGAGGCTGCGGCTTGGCAGCCGCACCGCCGCAATCTCATGACGGCCACGCGAAGGAGGGCTCGAGTCCCGGGGCGCGCTCGACTTCGGAGCTGAGCTGCTGCCGATTGCCATCAACACCTCACCGCAGTCAACGCCTCGCCGCCATCAACGCACCATCGCCATCGGCCCCCATCGTTCACCGGCATCGACGCCCCATCGTGCACCGCCATCGACGCCCCATCGTTCACGCTGCTCAATGCCTCATCAACCTCGCCATCGTTCTCATCCTGTCAGTGCTCGAGGCCTCGGCGTCGCGGATCGTCGTGCCTGTGTAGGACATGAAGACGTCGTCGAGCGACGGACGCGAGACGCTCACTGTGCTGATCGGCAGCCCAAGCTCCGCGAACAGCCGCGGGACGAACTGCTCGCCTGAGGCGACACCGAAGGTGACGGCGCCTTCGGCCAGGCGCGCATCGATGCCGAACTTCTGCCGCAGTGCGTCGATCGCCGCGTGCGGGTCGGCTGTCTGGATCTGCACGCGGTCCTTCCCGACGCTCTCCTTCAACGCAGCTGGGGTGTCCATCACGACGATCTCGCCGTGATCCATTATCGCGATGCGATCACAGTACTCCGCCTCGTCCATGTAGTGGGTCGTCAGGAATATCGTGATCTGCTCTTCGCGCTTCAGGCGCGTGATGTAGCTCCAGATCGAGCTTCTCGTCTGGGGATCGAGGCCGACGGTCGGCTCGTCGAGGAACAGCACGCGGGGCGAGTGCAGCAGGCCGCGCGCGATCTCCAGGCGTCTCTTCATCCCCCCGGAGAACGTGTTCACGAGGCTCTTGCGCCGCTCCCACAGTTCCACCATCTCCAGCACCTGGCGAAGCCGCACCGCCACGCTTTGACGTGGCATCCCATAGAGCTCCGCGTGCAGATGGAGGTTCTGCTCCGCTGTCAGATAGCCGTCGAGCGTGCTGTCCTGGAAGACGAGGCCGATGTTGCGGCGGACCTCGTCGCGTTCGCCGACGACGTCGTGGCCGGCAACGAGCGCTCTGCCGCCGCTCGGCCTCACGAGCGTGCACAGCATGTTGATCGTCGTCGACTTGCCGGCGCCGTTCGGGCCGAGGAAGCCGAAGGTCTCGTTTCGGTGCACGGCGAAGTCGATCCCCCGCACCGCTTCCAACTCGCCGTAGCGCTTGCTCAATCCGACGACGCTCACCGCGTCGCCCTCACTGGCCGGCGCCTGTGCTCTCGCGTCGAGATCAGGCCGCAGGTCAACCCCGTCGATCGCCTGGTCCGCTCCCATGCTCACACGCTACCGTCCCTCACCCCCCAATGGCACCGCCCGTGCCGCTCTCATCATCCCTCCCGCCACGCGACTCGTCACGGTCCTCCGGTGTCGTCGTCTCGCCCCGCTCGCTCTCGCCCTGCTCGCGCGCTGGCTGCCCTGTCGATCCACTCTGCTCGGAGCCGCGATGCCCTTCGGTCTCGCCGTCGGCGAGTATCCGGTAGAGGTCACGCCGAGCGTCTGAGAGCACCTCGCGCGCGCGGGCCATCTGCGCCTCGCTGCCGGTGCGCATCACCTGCGCGAAGGCAGACGCCGCCTCGCGGAAGGCGGAGCCCAGAGCGAAGGCCACCTCTCCGAAGTCGCTCGTCATCTCCTCCCAGGGCGGGGGGGCGTCTGGGTCGCGCTCGCGCAGGTGCTCACGGCCTGCATCGGTGAGCTCGAAGAGCTTCTGCCCCCCACGCTCGCCAGATCGGATCAGGCCCTCATCCTCGAGCTGCTGCAGCGCGGGGTAGACAGACCCTGGGCTTGGGCGCCACACGCCGCCGCTGCGCCGCTCGAGCTCCTGCATCATCTGGTAGCCGTTGCGCGGCTCCTCCGCGAGCAGCAGCAGCGCCGCCGTCCTGATGTCCCCACGCCGCGCTTTGCGCCCCCGCCGGAACGGCCCACCCCCGCCCCATCGAAACTCGCCGAACGGCCCTGGGCCGCCGAAGCCTCCCCTCGCCCACGGCGGTGGGCCGTGGCGATGGCTTCGGTGGCCTCCTCTGCCTGGCCCGCCTTCGCCGCCTGCTCCACCGACGATCGCCCGCCACAGCGCACCGAGCTGACGCAACTCGCCACCGCAGCACCCGCCCTCCTCACGATTGATCGCATGAGCGTCCATCGAATCCTCCATTTCAGCTCGGCGCCATGCGCCCGAGCGTTGAACCACTCGCGAAGATGGTATCGCGATAGCTCCACGATATATCGTGATTGGCCTTCCTTCAACCCCCTCGGAGCGCGTCAGCCACACGACCTCAACGCCCGCTCCGACCACCTGCGCCCCAGGCGACGTCGCCGCAGCCATCGCGCGCCGACTCGCCGATGCGCATCGCCCCCCGCAACCCGCTGCGCCCATCGATGGCCACAGGGGCGCAGGCAGCACCGCCGCGAAGGGGCAGACCTCCACGCGCACACCGCCGCGCGCAGTCCAGGGCCGCCGGGAGCGCAGAGCGATCCCTCGAGCCTCCAGGGGCAATCAGCGCGCCTACTTCACTTCGCCTGAGGCTGGCGGCGCTGGCGGCCCCGGCATCACCACGTGTTCAACAGAGCCGTCGGGCAGCCTGTAGCTCACCGCGCTCGTCGGCGGTTCAGCGAGATGCTGATCATCGTTTATCACGACGTTGTTGCTGACGGGCATGCTGTACGACCTGCCGTTGCTGTCGGTGAAAGTGACCTGCGTGACTCCGTTTGGCACGAGCACGGCAACTGTACGGTAAAGCTTCTCGCCGGCTTTCCAGAACTGGTTCTGACCAGTTTCGGAGACGTCAACGACACCATTCTTCGATACTTCGGCCACAGAGCCGCAGCTGGCACCTCCACCGCGGGGGCGTTCGCCAGACGATCCCCGGCGCACGACGATGCACACCCGTTCGCCGCTGCCTTGCATCAGCGGACCGTACGGTAGGGGCGCCGCCGCGCTCTTCAGCCCGTGCCAGACGAACACTTCAACTCCTGCGGCCCTTCGTGCGAACACCGCCCCAGGCAGGCCGGCAACAGCGTCCTGTGCCGAACGCGCCGCCGGATGGGTCAGCACCGCGAAGGGCAGCGCGGCATGCCGCACCTGCCGTGAGGCGTGCGAGCGCGCGCGGCTGTGAGACGCGCGAGCTCCGCTGTGCTCTGCGCGACCTCCGCGGTGCTGCGCACTTGCGACGCCAACCGTGCTCGCGACGATCGCTGCCGCGGCCACCCCTGAGACCGCCAGCGCGACGAGAGCCCCTCCGCCCGATCCCCTGCGCAGTGACCTCGTTCTTTCAGCCATGCCGAACACCTCCCAACAGTAAAAGAACTCGAGCCAGCGCAGTTTGGATGCGGTTGATGAGGTTGAGGTTCGGGCCGGGCTTCGACGTGCACGCTTCACAGCTGTATTCCGCTTTCGGATATTCGGCTGCGAGCGCAGATGAGGCCGCTGTCAGCGACCCGACTGCGAGCATCATCGCGCTCGCTGCAAGCGCCAGGCGCACCCGGCTGCCCATTCCCGCCGACTTGCGCTCGCGCTGAGCGCCTCCGGAATCGGTTTGAACCACTCTTCACGCTCCTCGTCGCTGCTCCCGCTGACCCCACGGCCACGAGCCCACAGCATCACCGCGATCAGGCACTGCGGCGACAGGTGGACCACGAGCCGAGCCGATCAGCCGACCGAGCCACGACGTTAGCGCACAGCTGCCTGAGCGGCGCCGGCTGCTGGGCGCGGTCTTCAGAGGCCGCCAACCCGAGCGCGGCTGTGCACCGCGGCTCAGCAGCGAGGGGCCAGCGCTTGCGGGGTGGCTGCGCGCCGCAGCCCAGCAGCACGTACGCGGCGCTTCCGGGGTGGCTGCGCGCCGCAGCCCAGCAGCACGTACGCGGCGCTTCCGGGGCGGCTACGCGCCGCGGCTCAGCAGCGCGGCGGCAGCGCTCGCGGGATCCAGCCTGCGCTGCACGACTTCATCGAGCAGGCTCTGAAACTCCTCATCGCCGCTCAGCTCATCCTCGAGGCGCCGCCTCATGCGGGCGGTCGCGATCGCCAGCACCTCGTTGCGGAGGTTGCGCCGGCGGCGCTCCGCAAGCTGGCCCTTCGAGAGGATGTGCTCCCTATGCTCATCGAGCTTTTCGACGAGCTCCTCGATGCCACTGCCCCGCGCCGCCTCAGTCTTCACGATCGGCACGCGCCAGCGATCCCTGCGCTCCTCTGCCTCGTCCAGGTTCGCGAGCGAGAGCACGCCCCTTATCTCTCTCACCATCGTGTCCGTCAGGGGATGGTCCGCCTTGTTGATCACGATGATGTCCGGGATCTCCATCACTCCCGCCTTCAGCGCCTGGATGGAGTCGCCAGAGCCCGGCATCAGCACGAGCACGATCGTGTCGGCGTGATCGATGATGTCGATCTCCGCCTGGCCCACCCCAACCGTCTCGACGAACACTTCGTCCCTGCCTGCGGCGTCGAGCAGCAGCGCCGCCTGCAGCGCCGCCTCGGAGAGCCCGCCGAGCGCGCCTCTGCTCGCCATCGACCTGATGAACACACCCCTGTCCAGGAAGTGCTCCGCAAGGCGGATCCTGTCCCCGAGAAGCGCGCCCTGGGTGAACGGCGAGGAGGGATCGATCGAGAGCACCCCGATCGTCCTTCCCTGCGCCCGTCGAGCCTTCGTCAGCGCGCCGATCAGCGTCGACTTGCCGACCCCAGGAGGCCCCGTGAAGCCGTAGACGGCTGCCGCGCCGGTGTGGGGGTAGATCTCCCTCACGAGCTCCCACCCCTCGGGCCGGTCGTCCTCGACGAGCGAGATCGCCCGGGCGAGCGCGCGCCTGTCCCCTGAGAGCAGGCGCTGCGCAAGGGTGTCTCGATCCTCGGCTGCTGGAGAGCGTGGCATCCAGTGAAGTATCTAGCATCCTGGCCAATGGGCATCTCCCACTCCCCTCAGCGGGCACCCGCAGGCGAGGTTCGACCTCCCACGAACGAAGCCGCGAGCGAGCCTCTTGCCGCCTCCGCCCCGGCCACAGCTCAGCACGTGCGCGCAGCTCCGCCTCCGCTTCACGGCGGGCCGATCACGCTCCTTGGCTTCATGGCGAAGAACCACATGCTCAACTTCGACTATGCACGCCTGCTCGCACGGCTCGCGCTGTTGAAGCTGCGCTTTCGCGCGCGCCTCCAGCTCGACGGGATGTGCTTCATCTGCCCCCGCGTCAAGCTCGAGATCGGCAGGGATGCGACGCTCCACATCGGACGCTGGGCGTGGATCGGCCACGACAGCAAGATCCGCGTCCATGAGGGGGAGGTGTCGATCGGAGCGAAGACGGTGATGGGCCAGGAGTGCACGATCTCCGCCTATCAGCGCGTCTCCATCGGCAGGGAGTGCATAATCGCCGACAGGGTGATGCTCATCGACTTCGATCACGGCGTCGTCGAAGTGGAGCGGCCCATCAGGCTCCAGGGCATCTACAAGCGCGACGTCGTCGTCGGGCACAACGTGTGGATGGGCTACGGCGCCTGCGTGCTCAGGGGCGTCACGATCGGGGACAACGCGGTGCTCGGCACATACGCCGTCGCAACCGCAGACGTGCCCGCGAACGCAGTGGTGGGCGGTGCTCCCGCCCGCCTAATCAGAATGAGGCAGGCGCCGCGACGGATGCGCTGGCAATGATCCCGCGGAGCTCCGCGCGACCCTCCTGTGCTCATCGCCGCTCTCGCGGGCTGCCCGCGATCAGGGGTGCCGTAGCCCTCAGGGGTGCCGTAGCCCTCAGGGGTGCCGCCGCGATCAGGGGTGCCGTAGCCCTCAGGGGTGCCGCCGCGATCAGTGGTGCCGCCGCGATCAGGCGTGCTGCCGCACTCGTCTGCCTCGCCGCCACCTGCGGGCTCCTCGTCAACACCAGCGTCGCGTCCGCCGCTCCGCAAAACGCCAACCGCGAAGCAACCGATGCGTTCATCGCGGCCGACAACGCGTTCCTGCGGGCAAGCGACCAGCGCCTCCGTCTCATCACAGCCCGCGTGCAGGCACAGAAGCAGAGGATCGCCGGCGAATGCGGCGGCCTCGCCTCCGGCTCTCCTCAGAACCACGAGTCCTACGAGCTCAGCTATGAGGTCGCAGGTGCGCTTTGGGCGGTCTCCTACGGTGCCGAGCGCAGACCAATCGACGCGCTCGAGCGCACGGTGAGCGCGCTGCACTGGACCAACGAGAAGCTGCAGCGACTCGCACACGCCTACGCAGGCAGCCTGCACGCCCTCGCGCACCTGCCAACGCCGAGGGTCTGCGCAGACCTCGAGGCCTGGAGGTCCAGCGGGTACGAGACGGCCCCATCAGCGACTGCCCGCTTCGACGCGCACGTCGAAGCGATAGAGGTCGTCGCAGTGCCCTCTGCGCTGCTCTCCCGCTATGCGGCGACCTCGCAGCGGTCGAGGCTGCGCGCTCTTCCCGCCCTGCAGCAGAGGCTGCTCAACTTCGAAACCGCGGTGGGCGGCGGTGTCTGGTACTCGCTGCTCGAAGCGCTCGCGCTCAACCCAGGGGAAAGCAGCTGATCCTCAGGGCCTGCATGATCCATCAGGGCCTGCACACTGCGACGAAGTCGAGTGCTCGGTTCAGATCCGCCTCATCAGATCCCTTCAGCCTGAAGTCGGCGGCTGAGATCGCTGGCGTGAACCAGGCGTAGAAGCGCTCCGTCAGCCCGAGGCGGCGATGGAGCGCATCCCATCCCAGTCGCAGCGCGACCTCATGGACCCTCAGCTTTCGTGCATGAAAGAGACCGAACATCCGCACGCACGTGAAATGTGACGCGCACAGCGCCGCGAACTCCTCAGCGGTGTACTCATGCACGTGCCACGGGTTGTCTGAGCGCTCCGCGCCCGCTGGAGCGAGCGTCCTCACGTTCGGGGTGGAGATGTAGATCGCTCCCTCCCCACCGACCAGCCCGCTGAAGTGGCGAAGCACGGGCCCTGGATCGCGCAGGTGCTCGATCGTCTGCAGGAACGTGATCGCCTCAGCGCGTGCGCTGAACCGTTCGACGAGATCGCACTCGAAGGCGATGTTCGCCCGTCTGTAGCGAAGGCGCGCATGCTCGTAGGCCTCTGGGTTGGCCTCCACGCCGATCACGGTGCGCGCGTGCCTCGAGAGCACCTCGCATCCGTAGCCCTCGCCGCAGGCCATGTCTATCACGCTCAAGCCGTCGACCTGCTCGGCGATCCACTCGTAGACGAGCAGATGCCGCCGAAACCAGTAGTTCTCAGCCGGCACGTCGGGCAGCGTGCGCTCCCCGGTGAGCGCGAGCGCCGGGACCCCTTCAGGCTGGTGAAGCTGCACGTGGGATGACACCGCCAACGCCGCGAGTATAAGGTGCGAGGTGCCACTTCATGCCCGCCACCCTGAAGGCACCGCCGAATGCCTGCCAGCCTCAGCCCTGAGCAGATCAGAGACGTCAACACCCGCTACCACGACAGCGCCGCCGACCACTACGACAGCAAGTGGGGGATCGACTTCGGGAAGGTCGGCGCCCGTCAGGTGCTCAGCAAGGTGCAGAGGGCGCTTGGGCGAGCTCCCCGCAAATTCGAGCGCTCACTCGAGATCGGCGCAGGCACAGGCTACTTCACGCTCAACCTGCTGCGGGCGGGGGTCGTCGAGCAGGCGACGTGCACAGACATCTCGGCGGGGATGCTCGCGACGCTCGCCGCCAACGCGAGTGCGCTCGGCCTCACGGTGAGAACCGTACGCGCAGACGCCGAGAGCCTGCCTTTTGCAGACGGCTCGTTCGAGCTCGTGCTCGGGCACGCAATCCTGCACCACATCCCCGATCTCGAGCACGCCTTTGCGGAGTTCATGCGCGTGCTCGCACCTGGCGGGACGCTGCTGTTCGCAGGCGAGCCCTCTCGCTGCGGCGACCGTCTCGCGCGGGTGCCAAAGCAGCTCGCAGGCAGGGTCGCTCCCCTGTGGCGAAGTGCGATCGGGGCACGGCCAGCGCCGCCACCAGAGGGCGGAGCTGCGAACGCGTCGCTCGAGGGCGTCGTCGACGTGCACGCCTTCGCCCCAAGCGAGCTTGCGAGCTTCGCGCGCGGCGCCGGCTTCACCGATGTCCGGGTGACCGGCGAAGAGCTGCTTGCCAACTGGTTTGGCTGGACGAACCGCACGCTCGAGGCGAGCGCTGATCCTCGAGATGTGCCATGGGCGTGGCGCCAGTACGCCTACCGCGGCTACCTGCTGCTGCAGCAGCTCGACCGGCGCCTGCTGGAGTCGCGACTTCCGGCGACGATCTTCTACAACCTGCTGATCTCCGCGCGACGGCCGGAGCAGCTGAGGCTCTGAGGAGGCGACCGCGCCCTGCGTGCCGCCGCGCAGGTGTGTCAGCGCCTGCCTCGAGCCGCAAGCCTCCCCGCCAGCCGCAAGCCTTCCCGCCAGCCGCAAGCCTTCCCGCCAGGCGCGAGCGGCCCGCGTCCGCCGCACAGATGACCTGCGTCCGCTGCGCGTCTACGCCCGCCCGCCTACACGACGACTGCGACCCCCCCTCGTCGCGGATCGCCGGCACCAAGCAGCATGCCATCGCGGCGCTGCACCGCCTGGACGCCGCCGAAGAACAGGTTGCGGTCGTGGAAGGCGACGACCTTCCGGCGAGCGCGCAGCCGCGCTCCGACCCTCACTCCCGGCTCGTGGTAGAGAACGCCCTCCTCGACATGGACTCTCGGCGCATTCACCGCCTCGCGGACGTCGCATCCTGCGTCGAGGAGACCAATGATCGTCTGCAGCAGAGCAGAGCGGATCCTGCTCGATCCCGCGCTTCCAAGCACGGCCTCGACGCTGTCGCCGCGCATCAGGACAGTGGGCGCCATCATGCTCGGGATCCGCGCTCCCCGCTCGTGGCTGTGAAACCCGAGGGGACTGAGATCACGCTCTCCCATCACGTTGTTGAGGTGAATGCCCGTCCCTGGGACGACGACGCCGGACCCCTCGCCGTTGCTCGTCGTCACGCCACAGGCAACACCGTCGCAGTCGAGCACGGAGATGTGCGTCGTTGCGCCGAGCCGCGAGGAGCGGCCATGCAGCGCGGAGGCGATGAGGCGCGCGAAGAAGCCCTCCGTCCCAAGGCCGGCGAGGAACTGTGGCGTCCGAGCCGCCTCGGCGGCTTCCATCACGGCGACCACCTGCTCGAGCGTCGGCCGCCTCGCATGGGGCGACCCTGACCGCCCTCTCACCACCATCGCCCCCCCTGACGGCCGCAAAGGCGAGGTCAGCTCAGGATCGGTCGCACCGTCGAGAAGCGCGAGCGCGTAGCAGAGAAGCGCGCCGCCCGCCGATGGCGGAGGGTTCGTCAGCACGTCGCGGCCCCGGTAAGCGATACGCACAGGCTCGCGCTCGAGCGCCTCGTAGTCGCGAAGATCCTGCAGCGCGAGTGCGCCGCCGTGGCTGCCGACCCAGTCGCTGACCGCGGCAGCTATGTCACCTCTGTAGAACGGAGCGGCGCCATCGGAGCCGAGACGTTCCAGCGAGTCGGCGAGATCAGGGTTGACGAGCTGCTGCCCAACCTCGAGGAGCCTGCCTCCTGGCGCCCAGAGCGCGGCGCACTCAGGAGTCGATCTCAGCAGCTCCTCGAGGATCCGCGCCACATATGCCTGCTGAGGGTTGAGAGGGACTCCCCTGCGCGCGAGAGACGCGGCATCCTCGGCGAGCTCGGCGAGCGGGATCGTGCCCCATCGCGCGGCTGCAGCGCAGACCCCCGCCGGCACACCATTCACCCCGCATGAGGCCGCACCTATGTGAAACACCTGAACCGCATCGCCAAAAGAGACCTCGACCGCGTCGAGCTCGAGCGAAGAGCCGTCATCGCGCCCGCCTGGAGCCGCGACGAAGAAGTCGAGCAGCACCGTCTCACGCCCGTCGAAGACGATCATGTAGCCGCCGGCGCCAAGCCCCGTCAGCAGCGGCTCGGCGACGAACGAGGTAAGCATGCCCGCAACGGCCGCATCGACTGCGTTGCCGCCGCGGCGCAACGCGGCGGCCGCCGCCTTCGCCGTGAGCTCGTGCCCTGCCGCGACGACCCCGCGCTGCATGTCGCCGCTGCGCCCACTCGCCCTGACGCGCCCGCCACCCTGGCTGAAGCCCTCACGGGGAGGTCTCATGCCACAGCGGATAGCAGACGTGACGGTCGAGGCGAAGCCTGCAAGGCAGTCGAACGGCGACGCGGCTGTGAAGACGCGAGCGCACGGCCAGCCACGTCGTTGCAGGGGTGAGGACCCCGGCGCAGGGCCGGGCGCGCAAGCGCAGGGCTGAGGACGCGAGCGCAGGGCCAGCCACGTCGTTGCAGGGCTGATGACCCCGGCGCAGGGCCGGGCGCGCCAGCGCAGGGCGCGGGACTGTGCGCCATGGCGCCATCCCTCCGCAGAGGGATCAGCGGCGCGGCAGGAACTCAGGAATGTCGTACTCGTCGACGGCGAGGCCGCGGCGCCTCACATCCCTCCCACCAGACCGCGACTGCTCACGCGTCCTCCTGACGACCGGCTCGCCAGTCGGCTCGCGCAGATGCCGTGACCGACCAGGGTCGCTGTACCCGGTCGCGACCACCGTCACCCACACCTGATCGTCGAGCTTCTCATCGATGAGCGCACCAAAGATGATGTTCGCGTCGGGATGCGCAGCCTCAGAAACCGCCTTCGCCGCTTCGTTCACCTCCCACAGCGACAGATCAGCACCGCCAGTGATCGACAGCAGAATCGACTTCGCGCCCTCCATCGAGGTTTCGAGCAGCGGCGAGGCGACAGCCTGCAGGGCCGCGTCGATCGCCCTGTTCTCACCCCTTGCCATCCCGATGCCAAGCAGCGCGTTGCCAGCCTCGCTCATGATCGTTCGAACATCCGCGAAGTCGAGGTTGATCAGCCCTGGCAGGGTCACGAGGTCCGATATCCCCTGCACGCCCTGTCGCAGCACGTCATCGGCGACCTTGAAGGCATCGACCATCGAGGTCTGCTTGTCGAGGATCGACAGCAGACGGTTGTTCGGCACGACGATGAGCGTGTCGACCTCCTCGGCGAGCACGTCTATCCCGCGCGCCGCCTGGTCAGCGCGCCGCGAGCCCTCGAACCCGAACGGCTTCGTCACTATCGCGACAGTGAGGGCGCCAACCTCTCGGGCGATCCGGGCGACGACCGGCGCCGCCCCCGTGCCTGTGCCGCCACCGGCGCCAGCGGCGATGAAGATCATGTCGGAGCCTTTCAGAAGCGCCTTCATCCGGTCGTAATCGTCCATTGCCGCCTGACGCCCAACGTTCGCATCAGAGCCAGACCCGAGACCCCTCGTCAGCTGCGCGCCGATGTGAACCGTGAGGTCCGCGGTCGACTGCTGCAGAGACTGCATATCCGTGTTGACGGCGATGAACTCGACGCCCGCGACCTCGGCTTCGACCATCCGGTTGACAGCGTTCGTACCGGCCCCGCCGACGCCGACGACCCTGATGATGGGATGGCCGGCTGCGCGGCTCTCGACTGGCGCCCGCTCGGCCTCGCGCGCGCGCCGAAACCCCGCCTCGAGGGAGGGCGTGTCGAGCACGTCAGCTGGGATGTCGGCAGAGAACGCCTGCAGCAGCCGCTGCTTCGGGCTCAGCGGATGACGCTCAGCCGCCTCATCGAGCTCGATCTGCCCATCCCGCTCGCCCAACGAGGGATGCGGCGCCGACCGCGGCCGAGGGGGCGCCGAACCGCGCACCGACATCTCGGCGGTCGGTGCTCTCTCGCTGCCGCTCGCTTGCGCGTCAGGCCCTGAGGCCCGCTGATCAGCCACCTCGCCGCCACCCGCGTCTGCTCGAGGCGAGGCGGGCGGCACACCGGCATTCGGACTCGCCGCGGCTGCGTCCTGCTCGTCGGCAGTCGGCCGCCCTTCGGTGCGACGAAACAGGTCCGCGAGAGGTCCTTCGCGCATGCTCGCGCGCCGTTTAGCGTTGGCCATGAGCGAGAACCTCCTGTGCGAGCTGCCGGTAGGACTGGGCCGCCATGCCGTCTGGCTCGTACTTCAGCACGGACATGCCCTTCACGGGCGCCTCTGCGAAACGCACCGTCTTGCGGATCCGCGAGGCGAAGACGCGGTCGCCGAAGTTCTCTTCGAGGATCTCGATCGCCTCCTTCGCGTGAATCGTGCGCGCGTCGACCAAGGTCGGGAGAATACCCTCGATGTCGACGTCTGGATTCAGATTCTCGCGAATCATCGCGAGGGTGTTCTGGAGCTGGATCAAGCCGCGCATCGACAGATACTCGCACTGGACGGGCACGATCACCTTGTCAGCCGCGGTGAGAGCATTGATCGTCAGCAGGCCGAGGCTTGGTGGAGTGTCGATGCAGATGAAGTCGTAGTCATCGAGCACCGGTGCCAACGACTTCTGGAGCGCGCGCTCCCGACCGATCATCGTCGACATCGCGATCTCGGCGCCAGCGAGATCTATCGAGGCGCACGCGATGTCTATCTCGCGTTTGCGGATGACCTCCCTGATCGAGGTCCTGTGGACGAGCACGTCATACATCGACAGCTCCAGGGAATCTGGATCGATCCCCTGGGACATCGTGAGGTTGCCCTGGGGATCCATATCGACGCACAGCACGCGATGGCCCTCCTCTGCGAACGCGGCGGCGAGATTCAGCGTCGTGGTTGTCTTCGCCACACCACCCTTCTGGTTGGCGAAAGCGATGACCTTTGCCTTTCCTTGCACGGGAGCTCCGATGCTTGATTTTCGAGACAGCCCTCGCCGCCCTAGTTCGCAGCGCGACTGCCGATTCCTTCCTGAACGTGGGCCTGCCTGAACGCCGAACCGTCAGGCGCCGTCAGCTCACCGCCTACGATCCATCAGATGCCGGACGGAAAGATCTATACCGCAGATGGGCAGGTCGATGCCACAACAGTCGAGCGCGGCGCCGCAGACCGAACGCCAGACGCTGCAGAGCGGAGGATCGACGCCAATGGGACCGCCCCGCGCATCTACGTCTGCGCTGGCCCCGGGGGTGTCGGCAAGACAACCGTCTCAGCCGCCCTCGCGCTTGGCTTTGCAATCTCAGGCAGGCGCGTCGCGGTCGTGACGATCGACCCCGCGAAGAGGCTCGCAACCGCTCTTGGCCTGAAGGAGCTCAGCGGCGAGCCGCAGCACCTCGACGAGCGTGTCCTCGGATCGCATGGCCTCGAGCTGAGCGGAGAGCTGTGGGCGATGACGCTCGACGTGAAGAGCACGCTCGACCGGCTCGTCTGTGCGCTCGCACCTGATGTGCGGACGAGCGAGGAGATACTGGGCAACCGGATCTACAAGGAGCTTTCGGCGGCTGTCGCAGGCTCCCAGGAGCTCTCCGCCGTTGCGAAGCTGCACCAGCTCCACCACGAGGGAGGCTTCGACGTCATCGTCCTCGACACGCCGCCCTCACGCCACGTGCTCGACTTCCTCGACGCTCCGACACGCCTCGAACGCTTCCTCGGCGGCAAAGCGCTCGGGGTCTTTCTCGCGCCGAGCAGCATCGCGGCGCGCCTGCTCGGAAGACCTGGCTTTCTGCTCTTCTCGATCTTCGCGCGGATCGCCGGCGTCGACCTGCTCAGCGACCTCACAGACTTCTTCAAGGCGCTCGCTGGCACGATCGAGGGGCTGAACAGCACGGCTCGGTCGGTCGGAGCGCTCTTGAGAGACCCCTCAACGACGAGCTTCCTGCTCATCACCTCGCCTGAGCGCGACCCAGTCGCTGAGGTGAGAGCACTCCGCTCCCAGCTCGCTGAGCTTCAGATGCCGTTCGGGCGGCTCGTCGTCAACAGAGTCCACCTCGGTGGACTCGAGGGTCACAGCCCAGAGGAGGTGCGATCACTGCTCGCACCGGAGCTCGGTGAGCGGCTCGCTGTGCGTGTAGCTGAGAACCTCGCCGACTTCGACGTGCTCGTGCAAAGAGACGCAGAGAGCGTCGCCGAGCTCTCAGGTGCGATCGGCGACGGGCTCCCAATCATCATTCCGCACCTGCACGAGGACATCCATGACGTCGAGTCGCTTGCGAAGGTCGCAGGCCTCTTGCTGCGCTGAGCGCCCCCTACAGCCCGTTCGCGCGTCTGACCACCCTCGCATCCCGCGCACGTATCGATTCGCTCTCGAGTGCCGTCTCAGCCCACTCGGAGGCCGCAGATGCGGATCGCCCCGCGCCGATCCCCGGCTCACGCAGACCTTCGAATGGCCCCTCACACTCGTCTGAGTCCTCGTCCCCTGGCTGCCTCACGCGCAGCTCCTCGTCGGCGAGCCCCATCAGGTCCGACGAAAGGTGGCCGCAGACGACATCCCTCAGAAGGTTTGCAAGCGATCGACTCAGCTCGTGTGCGCGCTTCAACCCTGTTCTGTCGAGTCTCACGCCGCCGTCGATCAGCGCCCGCTCGAGCGCGAGCGCCTGCATCAGCCTCTCGGCCATTGCATGCCTGTCGCCGGGCTGCGCACACAGAGCGGCCGCCCTCGCAGCGAGGAGGGCCTCGGAGCGACGCTCAGGATCGAGCAGAGCCTGAAGCGCGAGCACGTGGTCAGTGATCGACTCCTCCTCGCTCATCCGTTCACAGCCCATCTCATACCGTTGCAGGGCCCATGTGAGCGGATCAGCCGATCGAGACCTCCGCGCAAGCAGATCCCACAGCGCGCGCAACTCGTCCTCGTCCTCTTCTCTGACAACGAGGGTTCCCCGTGGCCGGCCTGGCAGCGCGAGGGCAAGCGGCTGATGAACGCCCTCCTCACAGCTCACCCACGCGAGCGGGCCAAGCGCAATGCGCCCGTCCCCGAACAGGCGAAGCGTCCGCAGCAGGTCGCGCAGCAGCTCTCTGCCCCGCTCGACGGTCGCGTCGAACCCATCCTCTTCGCTGAGGATCAGCGAGGCGATGAGGTGTTCAGGCTCCTGCGAGGATCTCGCCGCTGGGAACGGCTTCGCCCACAGGGCCTGCTCCGGCAGTCCAGAGAGCGCCTCTCGTCGGGCGAGGCGCAACCCTGCGGCTACCTGAACCTCCGCAGAGACGATCGCGAGGCCATGCACCGTCGCAACGATCGTGAGAGTCCCCGGCTCGCCCGATGCGGCAAGCGCCACCCGCGCCAGAGCGGCGTCGAGGCGCTCCCGTCGCAGACGGAAGTCACTCTGGTCGCGGAACAGGTCCTCGACGAAGACACGAAGCGCCTCACTCGCGCGCGTGTGCAGGTGGCTCGTGCGTCGCGCAGCGGGGACTTCATGCGCGGCCAGATAGCGGTCCAGGCCATCGAACCCGGCGAAAGCCGCAAGCGCGCGCGCGTAGCTCGGCAGCAAGAGCAGACAGGACCAGTTCTCCGCGACGAACCGTCCAACGAGAGGCGTGTAGCGGTACAGCGAGGTGCGGCCACGGTGCCCCGCGCCGCTGCTGCAGAGCTCGAATGGGATCTCGCCGGTGGCCGCAAGCCGCTGCGCGAGCGCGTCGGCAGCATCCTTCGCGAACGTTTCGATCTGCTGTTCAAGCGCGCGAGAATGCACAGCTTGCGTTTCGCCGCGTCGGTCCTCGTTCCTGCCGCAGATGTCCCTGCAAAGCTGGAATGCGGCGCCGCCGGCTGCTCAGGCCGCGAGGGCGGTGGACCGATCGCTGCGGGAAGCGGAGCTGGCAAGCTCAGTCCGCTCCTCACGGCGCAGCCAACGCTCGCCGAAGGCGCGCATTTCTTCGACGATCGGAACGAGCGCCCTCCCCTTCTCGGTGAGGGCATACTCGACGCGGGGCGGCATCTCAGGGTAGGTGTGGCGCTCGAGCACGCCCTCCTCCTCCAACGCCCTCAACCTGAGAGACAGCGTTCGCGGGCTGATCCCGCCAAGCGAGCGCTCGAGCTCGCAGAACCGCGCACGTCCAGCGGCGAGGTCGCGGATGAGCAGAAGCGTCCACTTTCCGCATACGAGCTCCGCCGTACGGCACACCGGGCAGGGGTTGTCAAAGGTCATCCCTACCTTTACTTTACCAAGTGAAGTGAGGTCGTCCGAGCCTCTGCGGATCGCAGCGTCGAGCCGGCGCAGACGACGGCGCCCCACCGGCCGCGACGATCTCTGCACAACCGCCGAAGGGGCTGCCCTGAGGTGGCTGGGCCTCCAAGCTGCCCTGAGGTGGCTGGGCCTCGAAGCCGCCCTCAGCTCGCTGGGCCTCGAAGCCGCCCTCAGCTCGCTGGGCCTCGAAGCCGCCCTCAGCTCGCTG
>JAJYUP010000108.1 GCA_021792455.1 Actinomycetes bacterium
GGCTGGGCCGTCCCTCCCCTGCGCTCAGGCGCGCCCCTCCTGGGCTGGGCCGTCCCTCCCCTGCGCTCAGGCGCCCCTCGCCTGCGCGATCTCGAGCGGTCGCCGCTCGCTCTGGCGTGCTGCCTGACAGCCAGCCAGAGCGGTTGTCAGGACGCGGATTTGCGCCGTTGTCCGGCTGTCTTTCCACATTTAGGCCAAGATCCTGAAACAGCGCTTGGTCCTCCTCTGGCGCTGAGCCAAGCGTCGTGAGGAAGTTGCCCATCATCACGCCATTGAGCCCCGCCTTCACAGCGAGCCCCTGCAGCTCCCCGAGATTCTCGACACGCCCGCCGCACAGCCTGAAGAGCGCGTCAGGCAGGATGAGGCGGAAGATCGCGATCCACTTCACCGCCTCCCAAGGGTCGATGAGCTCGCGGTCGCCGAACTTCGTCCCAGGGCGAGGGTTGAGCAGGTTTATCGGGACGCTGACAGGGTTGATCTCAGCGAGCTCAAACGCCATCTCGACCCGCTGGCGCCTGCTCTCCCCGAGGTTGAGGATCCCGCCTACGCAGGTCTCGAGACCCGCCTGTGCAGCGGCGCGAATCGTGCGCAGCCTGCCCTCATAGCGGACCGTCGTCGAGACCTCGTCGTAGTAGCTCTCAGCGGTCTCGACGTTGTGGTGCACGCGCTGGATCCCGGCCTCCTGGAGCGCCTCCGCGCGCTCTTGCGAGATGTGGCCGACAGAGGCGCACCGCTTCAGGTTCGTGTGCTCCGCGACGAGCCTCGCCGCCTGCAGGACCTTCTCGAAGTCGCGCTTGGACAGCCCTTGGCCCTGGGTGACGATGCAGAAGCGGTGCGCTCCCGCCGCCTCCGCCGCCTTTGCGTGTTCGAGGATCTGCTCTGGCGCCATCATCGCGTGCATCGGGGTCTCCGCCTCCGCATAGCGCGACTGGGCGCAGAACCCGCAGTCCTCCGCGCAGCCGCCAGACTTCGCGTTGACGAGCGAGCACATGTCCGTCGAGTCGCCAAAGCGGTCCCTGCGCACCTGCCATGCTCTCTCGACGAGCTCTTCGATCTGCGCGTGGTCCTCGATCTCGCCGAGGGCTAGGGCCTGCTCGAAGGTGATGAGCGGCGGCATCGTGGCTGACCTCCGTGAGGTTCGGGGCGTTCCAGTCGCGCTGCAGCCTACCTGACTGCCTGCTCACTCGACCGCTGGCAGCAGGCGCTGAAGCCAGGATGGCATCCACCAGACGGCGGGGCCAAGCAGTCGCATCACCGAGGGCAGCAGCACGAGCCTGACGATCGCGGCGTCGAGCAGCACGGCGATCGTGAGCCCAACCCCGAACTGGCGCAGCGGCACGACGGCGGCCCCGCTGAACGCGAGGAAGACCGCCGTCATTATCGCCGCTGAGCCGGTGATCACAGAGGCGGTGTGGCGCAGCCCATGGGCGATCGCGCCGTTGGCGTCGTGGTTCTGCGTCCAGTGCTCCCGCATCCTCGTGAGCAGGAACACCTCATAGTCGATCGAGAGCACGAACATGATCGAGATGATCCCCGCCCCAGAGGCGGCGTCGATGAAGCTCGCGCCGCCGAGCATGTGTGCTTTCGTGAGCAGCACGAGCACGCCAAGCGCGACGAAGATCGTCGCGAGGTTGAGGAGCACGGCGATCAGCGGCAGCAGCAGGGCTCTGAGCACGACGATGAGGGTGAGCGTCGCGACGATCGCAAGCGCGAAGATGAGCCAGGGGAAGCGCGCATCGTTCGCGTCCGTGTAGTTGAGCAGGTACGCCGCGCCCTGCCCGACCTGGACGCGCGCCCCCGTCGCCGCCGCAAGCGCTGGCAGCTTCTCCGTGAGGCGCCTGCTGAGCTTCGCGGTCGCCGCTGAGGTGGGCGGGCTGCCCGCGACGACGATGATCCGCATCGCCTGACCGCCTGCGTCGACGTTCACCATCTGGGCGACCTGTTCACGCATCGGCGAGACGGTGCCATCGAGGGCGGCGAGCACGAGATACCCGGAGTCGAGCGCTCCTGGGGAGCTCGTGTGGAGCGCCTCATAGTCGCGCTGATAGGCGCTGAGCATTGCTTCGTAGGTGCGGAGGGGGTGCGCAGCGGCGTCGAGGCCGTTGACGAGGGCCCCACTCTGGGCGCCTGCGTGTGTGAGCCCGCCCGCGAGCTGCTCGCCTCCGCTCCCCAACCGGCTGAGGCCACCGGCGAGGCCGCCTGCGCCGCCCTCCAGCTTCTGCACCCCGGCTGCAAGCTGTTCGTTTCCTCCCTGCAGCCGCTGCAGTCCGTTCGCGAGCCGTTCGTTGCCGCCCTTCAGCCTGTGAAGCCCGCCTGCGAGCCGCCGCCCGCCGCCGCTGAGATCGCGAAGGCCGCCTGCGAGCTGTTCGTCGCCGGCGTGCAGCCGATCGAGCCCGCCCGCGAGCTGTTCGCCTCCCCCCTTCAGCTGGCTGAGGCCACCGGCGAGGCTCCCTGCGTCTCCGCTGAGCGCTGAGAGTCCGTTGCTGAGTTCGCGCCCTCCAGTGACGAGGCGGTGCAGGGCGGCGCTGAGGGCCTTCGCCCCTTCTTCTGATTCCGCTGTGCCCTGCGCAAGCCTGTCTGCGCCGGTGCGCAGCGAGTTGAGGCTTTCTGTGAGGCGGCTGATCTGCGCCGGGAGTTCAGAGATCGCTTTCAGGCCGGCGGAGAGCAGCTGCTCGATGTGATCCAGCTGAGAGATGCCATCACGTTCGATCTCTTCGCTGAGGGTGCTGATGTCGCCGCTGAGCGTTTCGTAGGCTGGATCCTGATGGCTGACTGGGAGCGATCGCAGCGCCTGCGTCGCCGCTGAGAGCCCCGCCTTCAGCTGCTGCCCAGACAGCTGGACTGATTCGAGCCACAGCGCCCATTCGCGCAGATGCACGGCGAGCACCTGGATCGGGGCGAGCGCGGCGTTCACGGTTTCATCGAGCGCGTCGATGCCCGTTGCGAGCTGGGTTGCGCCGGCGCGCAGCTGGGCATCGCCGGCGGCGAGCCTTTCCGCGCCGGCGGAGGCTTCTTCCAGGCCGCTGGCGAGGCGGCTCGATCCAGCTGAGGCCTGAGTGAGCCCATTCTGAAGCGCGCTCGCCCCTTCGTCCGCCCTGCCCGTTTCCGTCGCGAGCCTGCTCGCTCCAGCCTGTGCTCGACCACTTTCGGCTGCGAGCTTCTTCGCACCTCTGCGTGCCCTGCCCGCCCCTGCCGCGAGCTGCTGCGCGCCGGCCTGTGCGCGTCCGCTTTGCGTTGCGAGCCTCTTCGCACCTGCGTGTGCGCGTCCGCTTTGCGCTGCGAGCCTCTTCGAGCCTTCATAGGCCCTGCCCGCGCCCGTCGCAAGGCTCTGCGCGCCTCTCTGCGCTGCGCGATCGCCTGAAGCGAGCGACCCTGCGCCGGCAGCGGCTGTGAGGAGGCCTTCGCGCAGACGCTGAACGCCGCCCTCTGCACGGGCAAGACCACCACGCAGGCGGGCGACCCCCTGCTGTGCGCCTGAGAGTCGCTTCGGCGTCGACATCAGCACGGCGTGGGCGTGCGCAAGGGTCGCGGTCGCCCCAGCGACCGATCCAGGCCCAAGCACGGAGGCGACGTCAGGCAGGGAGGCGACCTGATGCTGCCAGTGAATGAGCGCGTTGAGGCGCGCCTGGGTCGTGATCGGCCCCTCCTTCGCGCTTGCGACGACGACGAACGGTGCTGTCCACCCGGCGCCGATCGTCTCTTCGAACTTCTCGACCGCGACACGGGCGGGGTTGGAGGGGGGCAGCTCTGAGGCGTCTGGCGGACCCATCCTGAGCGCGAGCGCAGGCTCCGCGAGCGCGAGCATCGACAGCAGGATGATCGGCGCAGTGATCGCAGGGCGGGAGATGAGGGCATCGGCGAGCGCTCTCGCCCGTCCGCGCCGCTCGCCTTCGGTCGAGCGGGAGAGCTTGATCTCCCACCGGTTGAGCGAGTGGCCGACGAGCAGCAGCAGTGCAGGCATCGCGCTGAGCGCGAGCGCGACGCTGAGCAGGCCAGATATGACGACGCCGATCGCGACAGGGCCAAGCAGGCCTGGCGTCGCGACGAGGCTCGCGGCGAGCATCGTGAGCGCGAGCGTGCCGCCGGCGGCGGCGATCGTGCGGCCTGCCCTGCGCCTCGCGATGATGACCGCAGTCGCGTGGTGGCGGCCAGCGCGCAGCTCCTGACGCACGCGGGAGACGAACAGCAGCGCATAGTCGACCCCAAGGGCGAGGCTCATCATCGCGGCGATCGCGACGGAGAGCGAGTTGATCGGGGTGAGCATGCTGACGAGCGAGAGCAGGCCTCTGCCTGCCCCCACAGCGGCGCCTCCCATGAGCAGGGGCACTGCCGCGGCGACGGGGGAGCGGAAGACGATGAGCAGCACGATGATGAGCACAGGCAGGGCGATGATCTCCGCCTGCGCGGTGTCTTTGAGCGTTTCGTTCTGGATCGCCCTGCCAATGACGGCGATCCCGGTGAGGTAGGCGTGCACCGGCTGGCGCACGACGCTCTTGACGACCGCTTCCGCCTCCGGCGCGACCGCGAGCGCGGCGCTTGGCGGACGCATGTAGTCGACGAGGAGGAACGCGGCATCCGGACGCGGCTGGAGCGCGGTGAGCGTGGTGCGCAGCGCCTGCCCTGCGGCGGCTTGACTCCCTGGCGCAGCGATGCTCCCACCCGCAGCCGTGGTCGCCGGCGCAGCTTCGTCCCAGGGCGAGAGGACCTCGACGCCGTGATGGGCGCGCAGCGCGGCGGCGAGACGGCGCCCCTGTCCGCTCAGCTGCGCCGCAGGGCCGCGCAGCAGAATCGCGATTGGGATCGTGTTGCCGAACTTCGCTCGCAGGGTCGCTTCCGCGCGGGCGGCGGGAGTGCCTGGCACTTCGAGCGACATCGGCGAGAGACGTCCTGAGACCCCAGACCCAAGCGCGGTGAGCGCGGCGACGGCGACCACCCAGGCGGCGACGGTGAAGAGCGCACGTCGCCGGCGGGAGGGTCTCGTTGTGATAACGAACCTCATTACGATAATAAAGACTATCGCAATAATGGTCGCTATGTCCCATCTGTCCCCCGTGCGTCAGCCCCGCTCTCCCGTACCTCTCAGGCGCTGCTCCCTCCGTCCGAGGCGCTGCTCCCTCCGTCTCAGGCGCTGCTCCCTCCGTCCGAGGCGCTGCGCCGTCTGCGGCGCGCTCACTCACCTCTCGCGTTCGGGCTCATCCATCGCCCTCGCCCCATCGTCCGCCTTTGGGCCCACCACCGTCAGGCCATCGCCTCCAGACGCGCGATGTGGTGCTTCGAATGCTCCTGCTGGGCGAACTCCGCGACGCGGCGGCGGCCATACAACCGCAGGGCGGCGAGGCGGAGCGCGGCTTCGACCCGACGCAGCTCGTCTGCCGTCAGCGCCTCTGCGACCTCGCGAAGCGCTCTCCGTATGATCGAGTCGTCTCCCTCCTCGCACCTCGCCCTCCGCCTGGACGAGCGGGCCTCTTCAGCGAGCGCGGCGGTCAGTCCGATTGCGTGCCTTCCGGCGATCTGCAGCAGCTCTGGGACGTGGCGCAGCACGCCCTTGACGGCGGAGCTTGCGATCGCAGAGCGGGAGTAGAAGCGGCGCAGCGCCTCCATCGTGCTCAACTGCAGCTGAAGTGGCGTCATCCGCTCTGGCAGCAGCACTGCGTGATGTCCGTCGAAGAACGTCCAATCCGCCTCGATCAGGCGGCCTTCGGATGCGAGCCTGTTCCACAGGCGCGTCCCTGGCGCGGGGGTCACCATCATCAGCTGGAAGGTGTCGATGCCGAGACGCCGCGCGAAGGCGGCCGTCGCTTCGGCGCTGCCTGCGTCGTCGAAGTCGAGCCCGACGACGAACATCCCATGGACTGCGATCCCGTGGTCGTGGAACGCTTGCACGGCCGCTTCGCTCACGCTCACGCTTGTCTTCTTGCCGATGCTCGTCAGGTTTTGCTCAGAGATGCTCTCGAAGCCGACCATCGCCATCTGGCAGCCGGCGCGGGCGAGCAGGCGCAGGAACTCGTCGTCGATCTCCCCGCCTGAGCGGGAGCGCAGGACGGTGTCCGCGCGCATCTGGGCGCCAAAGGTCGGCGTCAGGCCGCTGGAGACCATCGCACTCAAGAGCTCAGTTGCGCGCTGCTTTGCAACGACGAAGTTGTCGTCGTGGAAGAAGACCTTGTGGCTGCCGAGACCTGCGAGCTCTGCGAGCACCTGGTCTGTGCGGCGGTGGCGAACGACGCGGGAGAACTGGGCGGTGACTGAGCAGAACTCACAGTCATAGGGGCACCCCCACTGGGTCATCGCGGGCTTCAAGCGCATCCGCTCGTGGCCTTCGATGAGGGTGAGGTCTGGGATGGGCAGAGCTTCGAACTGCTCCTGGCTGCACCGGCGCCGCGGGGCGTTGTGGACTCGCTCGCCGGCGGAGTCGACGAACGACAGTCCTGCGATCGTCTCGAGCGGCCGCTCGCCTTCAAGGGCCGCGATGAGCTCGAGGATCGTCTGCTGTCCCTCGCCGCGAACCACGTAGGGCGCGTGCTCCAAGGCCTCATCAGGGCAGAAGCTCACGTGCGAGCCGCCAAGCACGACAGGCACACCGCAGGCGGCGAGCTCGTCGGCGAGCGCGTAGCCTGCCGGCTGGGTCGCCGTCGTCCCTGATATGCCGACGAGGTCTGCGCTCATGCACTGACCGAGGTCGACTGGCTGCAGCGTCTCACAGAAGACGCGCGCCTCGTGGCCTGCCTGCGCAAGCATCGTCGCCATCAGCGGCAGCCCGAGGCGCGGCAGCAGAATGTGGTCGTAGACGTTCTTGCCCGGCGGTCTCGGCTCTACGAAGCGGATGCGCATGCGCGTCAGGCCAGGGTTGCCTTCGAGCCGTTCACGTGCGCTCGCTCGACCTCTCGAACCTTCGCGTCGATCTCCGGCTCGACGCGCTCCTTTGGAATCATCTGCACGAAGTCGCCGAACTTCTCCGGCTCCTCCAAGCGGCAGGACCAGACCAAGCGGTCTTCGAAGACTGTCATGTCTGGACAGCCGTCGCACATGTTCTGGTGGCCCTCGGCGGAGACGTCGATCGGCTGGATCACCATCACCGACTGGAAGTGGAGCCGCTCGCGCAGACGGCTCGGCTTCGCAGCGGCGCAGCGCAGCCACCTCGAAGCCGTCTTTCGCAGGCGATCGTCGATTGGGGCGAGCATCAGCATCGCCCGCCCGTGCGAGAGGGTCTGCGGCGAGCTGTAGGCGAGGTAGCGCCCCGTCTTCAGATGGTGCACGGCCTGTGTGAGCTCGATCGACCGAGGCCCGACGTAGCCGTAGATCCGCTCGCGCGTGCCGAGGCGCCCAGCGAGCAGCCACTTCATGCTGTCGGGACGGTCCGTGCCGTTCAGGTAGGCGGCAGGCGCGAAGTCGGGGAACCGCCGCCGTATCGCCGCCACGATGTCTGTCGACTGCAGCTCATGCGGTGTCTGCTCCGTGCTCGCGTAGGGCAGCGCACCGAAGTCGACGGGCTGCCCTGCAACCTCGTAGTCGAAGGTGCCTCCGACGATTCCGCTCCTGAATGCGATGAACACAACCGTATTCACGATGTCGATGTTGCGCTGCGCCCACTCGAGAATCGTCGGGACTTCCTCCAGCGTGTCCTCATAGACGGTCGCGTTGAAGGAGCAGCCGATTCCGCCCGCAGCGGCGACCATCTCTGCGAACCGCTGGCGCAGCTCGCACAGCTGCGCCTCGCTGCTCTGCTTCCACCCTGGACGGCCCTGCCTGCTGTCGATGTGGAAGGTGAAGCCTGCGACGCCCGCCTCCTTCAGGCTCGCGAGCATGTGCTCCGTCAACGCGTGGCCGTTCGTGTTGATGATCGGCTTCAGGCCGTCCTTCGCCACCATCGCGACGATCTGCGCGATCTGCGGATGTGTCAGTGGATCGCCGCCTGCGATCGAGATCCCGTCGACGGTCCGGTGGCGTGCGAACACGTCGAGGTCGTGGCGAACCTCCTCGAGGGTCTTGTGCGACCGCGGATCGTTTTCCCTGTAGCAGCCGAGGCAGGCGAGGTTGCACTTCTTCGTCGGCTCGAGCCAGGCGATCGCGTTGTCTGGAAGCGACCATGGCAGTCTGTAGAGCGTGCGGTGGTCGATCGTCTCGGTCATTCTCGCTCCTTCTTCTCAGGATGGCGCGCCGATCGGCGCGCCCGGCAGGTGGTCGCGCAGCTGGGCCAGGGTGCGGCGTGCTGCTGCTTGCCCGTCGGCGATGCATTGGGGCACCCCCGCCCCGTGGTATGCAGCGCCTGCGAGCGCGATGCCGCGGAGCGGCTC